>JAENVT010000227.1 GCA_016650435.1 Ilumatobacteraceae bacterium | reverse complement strand
GATGGTGGTGTCGAGGAAGACGGCGAACACCGCGAGGCTCGTACTTGCCAACACGATCCACGGATTGCGCTCTGTAACTGCTCGCTCCGGAGTTGCTGGATTCATCGTGATACCTCGGTATAGAATAGAGATCGTTTAGTTGAATATTTATACTAAACTCGACTATAGACTGAGCACATCGATATGGCAACCACACGATCTCGAACCGCGAAAACCACCAACCCAGATCGCACGTACGGTCAGTACTGCCCGATCGCCGCCGGCCTCGACCTGATCGGCGACCGGTGGACGCTGTTGATGCTTCGCGAGCTCTCGATGGGCGACCGGCGGTTCACGGATCTGCGCGCTGCCCTTCCCGGAATCGCACCGAATCTTCTGAGCGAGCGGCTCCGCTCGTTGCAGGCCATCGGACTCATCGCCGCTGTCGAACTGCCACCGCCCGCGGCACGCAGCGTGTACAGCTTGACCGAGGACGGAAAGCGCATCGAGCCAGTGCTTCGGTCAGTTGCGCGATTCGGGGCCGCCTACCTGTCGGGTGAGCCGAGCGAAACGATCGACGCCCAGCGCGTCGCGTATGCCCTCCTAGCGCCGTGGCGACGACGGCCGGAGGCGAAGATCCGAGCGCGCCTGACTGTCGCCCAGGGCGACGAGTCCGACGACACCGTTGATCTCGTTCTCGACCTCGAAGGCATGCAGGTGGAGGCACCTCATGCCAAACCCGACGTCACATTGCGCATCGCGATCCTCGACCTCGTCAACACCCGCCAGACGGGTGCAGCACTGGTCGGTCACCTCACGGGCGACCCAGCGTCGCGCCGCACCTTCCTCGATCAGTTCGCCCTCAAAATGGCCAAATCGCCTCGCTAGATCGGGCGCGTTTCATCTCTCATTCGGCAGGTGACCCAGGTCGCGGGTGAGACGGCACGCCGAAGGCGTGCCGGCTCACGCGTGCCGGCTCACGCGGTAGCGTTCGGGCAGCCGAACGGAGAATCCATGGGACGCTTCCACTACCACGCTGACGGCACCGGACATTCGCATGAGGATGGCGACCACGAGCACGGCCATGACCACGATCGCACCAACGGTCACGGGGGTGTCAGCGACCACAGCGGCTACCAGACAGGCGGATTGCGGGTCGACGTTTTGGAGAAGATTCTCGGCGAAAACGATCGAACCGCCGAGGCCAACCGCAGCGATTTCTACGATGCAAACGTGCACGTGGTCAACCTCATGTCGTCGCCTGGCGCCGGCAAGACCACGCTGCTGCGCGAAGTTCTGCTGAAGCTCGGATCATCGCTGCGCGTGGGCATCGTCGAGGGCGATGTCGAGACTTCCATCGACGCCGATCGGCTTGCCGGACTCGGTGCGCCGGTGTCGTTGGTGAACACCGCAAACGGGTTCGGCGGCGAATGCCACTTTGACGCGACGATGGTCCGTTCCGCCCTTCCACGTCTGCCGCTGGCCGACCTCGACTTCGACCTCGAGCTCTTCCACAAGAACCTTGGCAACGTGAACCCCGACGTGCGCACGATCGAGACGTCTGCCAAGACAGGAGTCGGAGTCGACGAGGTGTGCGCCTGGATCTCGTCGTTGGCCGGCCGCGGATGACCACGGTCCGCCGACGTCACGCCGGCGACCTCGTCGACCCGGCAGCGATCGCTTCACGACTGCGCGACGAGGGCCACACGGTCGGCAAGACCCGCACGGCCATCCTCGACGCGGTTCGTGTCAAGCAGCGCGCCTTCACAGCTGAGGAGCTTGCCGAAACACTCGGCGAGACCCACGTCAGCACCATCTATCGCACCTTGGCGTTGCTTGAGGAGATCGGCGTTGTGCGTCACATCCATCTGTCGCACGGCCCGGCGATCTACGAACGGACGGCTGTGTCGACTGACGTGCGTCATCTCGTCTGCGAGTCGTGCGGCCGCCACGTGGCTGTGCCGCGACGCGTGTTCGATTCAGCACGCCGCACGCTGGAACGTGACTACGACTTCGTGCTCGACGGCTCGCACTTCGCGATCGTCGGTCGCTGCCGTGGGTGTGCCGAAACCGAAGCCACAGCTGATCCAGGCAACGACTGATTCAGGGCATCGCCGCCTCGATGGCGGCCGCGGTCGGCATACCACCGCGAGCGCCGACCTCGGTTACCGACAACGCTGCCGCGGCAACCGCGTAGGGCACGGCCGTGGTGAGGTCGTCGCCCGCCGCCAAGCGTGCGGCCAACACCCCGTTGAACGTATCGCCAGCCCCTGTCGTGTCGCGCACGTTGACGGAGGGCGCGGGTACACGGCGGATCGAGCCGCTGGTGATCAACAACACACCGTCCGCGCCTTGGGTGACCACGACCGGCTGACGGCTGATGGCCACAACTCGCGACGCGGCATCCTCGGGTGACGCGGCGCCATTGCCGCCGAGCAATGTCGTCAGATCGTGCAGCTCACTTCCGTTGGGCGTGACGATCGGTCCGCGGCTCAACAACTCGACCACGACGGGTATGACCGGCGCAGGGTTCAGCAGGCATACGACACCTGCGGCCGTTGCCGCCTCGACGGCGGCCGCGATTGCCACCGGTGGTATTTCGGTGCTGACGAGCACGCAACCGGCCGATGGAAGCGCCGAACCAAGGCATCGATTGATGTGATCAACGGTGATCGCTGCGTTGGCGCCGGCGCCGACAGCGATCTGGTTCTCGCCGCGATCGTCGACCACGATCAGCGCGACACCGGTCGATTCGCCGGCGAGGACAGCGACATCGCTGACATCGACACCTTCGTTGCGTAGTTCGGCGAGCGCTGCCACACCGGTGTCGTCGTCGCCGACGGCGCCGATCAGTCGCACCGTGGCGCCGGCACGGGCCGCGGCGACGGCCGCGTTGGCTCCTTTGCCTCCCCCGAAGGTTTGTAGTCCGTCGCCAACCACCGTTTCGCCAGGACCCGGAAGCCGCGGCGCGGCGACGACCAAATCGACGTTGATCGCGCCGACCACGATCACCATTCGCTCGCTCATCGTGGCGGACATTACTCATCGGCCGCGGGTGATCCACACTGATCGTCACGGCGAATGTTGGGCATGACCACCACGCTCTCCACCGTCGACTACAAAGCCCTTCATGGCCCGATGACCGAACGCCTGGCGGCGCTTGGCCGTTCGCTGTCGCCCCAGCAATGGCTAGCACCAAGCCTGTGCGATGGGTGGCGGGTGTGCGATGTGTACGGCCACATGACATACGGCGGTGTCACACCGATGTACAAGGTTCTGCCCATTCTGCTGTTCAAGCATCGCGGCAGCCTCAACCGCGGCTCCGCTGTCGAGTCGGTCCGATACGCCGACATCTATCCACAGCAGGTGGTGGTGGCGGAGTTCGTTCGGTCGAGTCATCACCCGGTCGGAATTGGCAAGGTCGTCAAGCCTTCCGAGTTGCACATGGACCACATCGTCCACGAGATGGATATTCGCAGGCCGCTCGGCTTGGCTAGCCAGTGGAACGCAGGCGATTTGACGGCCGCGCTCGACGCAGCCGTTCGCACCAAGACACCATTGATTGCCCCGGCCAAAGCAGCGCGGGATCTGCGCCTGGTCGCAACCGATCTCGACTGGTCGCACGGCCGGGAATCCGCCGCAGAGGTACGAGGGCCGGCGGAGAGCATGTTGCTGGCATTGTGCGGTCGTCCAGCGGGACTCGCCGATCTGCAGGGCGATGGAGTCGCCGAGCTGAAGGCGCGAATCAGCTGAGGATCGCCGGGGCTGCCGACACCTCGACGCGTGCGTCGTTGAAGCTCGCCCCGCCGGCGAGGTCCGATAGGTGATCCGGAGCGAATACGTTCGCAGTGAAGCCGTCGTGCCCATCGCGGCGCCACATCCCCTTCGGCATTGTGGCCAGCCCCGGCCGCAGGGTTGCGTCTACGGCGACGATTGCCTCGAGCGTGTAGCGACCGTCGGTGATCTGGGCTCGATCACCGCTGACCAGGCCTCTGGCTGCGGCGTCGGCCGGATGCAGATGTACATCGGAACTGGCAGGCGCGATGTTGCCGAACATCGAGCTCGTCGTGCGGCTGGTTGCCGGCGTGATCAGCGTGATTGGCAGACCTGGCATGTCGTTGGATCGGTACGCCGGCACATGGTCGACACCTTCGGTGTCGCTGAGGAGTTGTACCTTCGCCCCCGGATCGACGTCTCGAAATTGAACCGTGCCGCCCGCCGGACGCTTCATGAACGGCAGCACGCGATCGCCGAGTGCCAGCCGTCGGATTCGTTGCGGGCTTGGATCCCATTGCTGTGGGTCGAGTCCCAATCGGATGCCGACACCAACGCTGACCTCGTCGTTCGTTCGACTCTCGCCGACGCGTGGAATGACGGGCGGCGCTTCTTGCATGACGAACGATCCGTAGCTTCCGACGACTTCATCCACTTCGAACTGCGACGTTGCCGGCAGGACCAGGTCGGCAAATGTCGCTGTGTCGGTCATCGTCAGATCGTGGACGACCGTGAACAGATCGTCGCGAGCCAGGCCCTGCAACACGATCGCTTGCTCGGGACATGTTGCGGCCGGGTTGGAACCCTGCACGAACAGCACCTCGACCCG
>JAENVT010000226.1 GCA_016650435.1 Ilumatobacteraceae bacterium | reverse complement strand
GTCGAGTTCGTAGCCGAGTACCTGCCGGCCGGAACGCAGTCACGCCTGACACCCGATGAGTTGGAGCAACTGCTGACGTTCCACATGCGGTGGTTGCACGCCAAAGGTCTGCAACCCGAGAACGTGGTCGATCGGCGTCAGGACATCTCGACTCCCGTCGTCGTCAACGAGGACACGCTCACCGGATTTCTGCTTGGCGAAGCGGAACGCAACGGCATTGTCATCCTCGACGACGTCGATGTCGTCAACGTCGTCGACGCCCATCACGCGTACTTCGAAGCGATCGGCGCCGTTGGCCCGATGGCGACCGATCCCGACGTCGGCTAGATCATCATGTTGAGGTTGTCGACGATTTTCTGAGCGAGGATCTCGTCGCCTGACAGCCCGATGCGCTCGCCGATCATCACGGCTGATCGCCGGCCGGTGGCCAGGATGATGAACGTCTCGGAGTCGACGACGACGGTCGCCAGCGGTTCTTGAGCGGCGGTTTCGACGATGGCTGCCCGTCCGCCGTTGACCTCGCACACCACACGCCTGCTGACGTCGCCGGTGATGTCGAGGATCACGGCCCCGCCTTCGGGCGTGGCTGCCCGTTTGCCCACGACGATCGGGATGGTGCGCAGCAGTCGATCGATCGTGTGCTCCGCGGCGGGGCCGCCGAGGTGGCCTGGTTTGGCAACCGCGCGGCGCATGTCTTGCTCGTGGATCCAGCAGTCGAGCACCCGGATGTTCAAGAAGTCGGCCATGGTTCCCGGACCTGTCGGCGTCGCCATTTCCCTGGCGAAATAGTCGTCATCTGCGCCGCGCAACGTGCTGACCCGCAGCTCGACGAGAGCGTTCCATTCCGCCAGCACCTCGGCGCCAGAGTGCGCCCGCCTGGCGTCGACCTCGGCCTCGTTGAAGTGGCCGATGGGGTTCTTGACATGCTCGCCGACTGACTCCGGCATCTTGGCGGCCGGCAGGCCTTGCAGCATCCGCTCGGTGCCGATCAGATGGGCAAGGTTGTCTTGAACGGTCCAGCCGGCGAGCTCGGTGGGCAGCTTCCACTGCCGCTCGTCGAGCTCATTACCAAGCGCCGAGACCGATCGCCAGACCGCCTCGAGCGTGTCGATGGTGTCGATGGGGATCATTGCTTCCTCACGGTGCGGGATTCTGGATCGTGGCCCACTGTCGGGTATTGAAATACGGCTCGAACTCGTGGGCGATCATCCGTAGGTCGGCCGGCGTCTTCGGTGTCTTGATCTCGAACAGCCCGCCGATCTCGGAATAGGTGTTGCACATGTCCCACAGCTTCAACGCGTCGGCGCCGGTTGGTGCCGGCACGACGACAGGACCAAAGATCGCCCGCTGGTTCGGGAAGACGATGATCGGTACGCCGAATCCGCCGTAGCAGGCAACTGCGCAATCGTGATCTGTGTGAACATCGTCGTGTGTCGTTGCATCTGCAACAGCATCGTCCCATGCGGTCGAAGGCGCGCCGATCGACTGGAGCAGTTCGACGGCGACATCTCGGTCGTAGAACCGACGCCCTTCGACATGGAGCGCCCGCCCGCAGGCCTCGTACCAACGATCACACAAGCTCATATCGATGCGGCGCAGCCAGGCCGCAACGCGCATCGGTGTCCATCCGTAGGCCAGCGGTCGTTCCCACGGATGCCGCTTGCCCTCAGGTCGATTGATCTCCTCGAGTGAGAAGAACCGCCAGCGGATGTCGAGGTCGATCTGTGAGCGGACGTCGCGGATCCACACTGAGGTCTGATAAGCCCACGGACACATAGGGTCGAAGTAGAACTCGATCTCGGTGGGCACCGGCTCATCATCGCATCGAGGCAACGCCGCGCTAGCGTCGGGCGTCATGCAGCGACCTTCTCGCTTCGAGCACACCCGGTTCCTCGGCGACAAGCGCACGCAGCTGGTCTACGACGTCGATACCTGGGAAGACGCCGCAGTGATCGACGAGATCGTTGCGGCCGAAACTGGGCTGTGCTTCGGTCCCGACACGCTGGTGGAAGCACGCAACCGCGGTTACGAATTGGCGAAGCCGGGCATGACCCGCCGCCATCGCAAGCCGAGAGCGTAAGCCGACGGTGTGAACGGCGAGTTTCGCTCCGGCAACCTCACGCTGGCTCGGTACCTGGCGCGCCCCGCCGGTCGTCAGGGCCCGCTGCCCGGCGTCATCCTGTGTCACGGATTCCCGATTGGGCCGCTCGACGCCCGTCAGAGTGGCGGCACCTTTCCGGAGTTGATCGACCGGATGGCCAACGAGCTCGGCTGGGCAGCGATGACGTTCAACTTTCGTGGTTGCGGCAGCAGCGAGGGTGATTTTTCTTTGCAGGGTTGGGTCGACGACCTACGTGCGGCGATCGACAATCTCATCCAAGAGGCCGGACCGACGGGGATCTGGCTGGTCGGCACCAACACCGGCGGCTCGGTGGTCACCTGCGTTGCGGCAGACGATCCGCGGGTGCGCGGCGCGGCGTTGTTGAGCCCGCGCGCCGACTTCGACGACTGGGCCGCGCAACCGCGGCGCTTTCTCGAACATGCCCGTGAAATCGGCGCCATCCGGACGCCCAGCTTTCCGCCGTCGTTCGACGAGTGGGCCCGGGAGTTGCGTCGCTTCCGCCCGGTCGATGCGGCCAGCAGGCTCGCGCCCCGGCCGCTGTTGGTTCTGCACGGCGACGACGACGACGATGTGCCCACCGTCGACGCCCGCCAGTTGGCCGAGGCGCACGGGGCAGCCGAACTTCGATTGATTCCGGGCGCAGGCCATCGGTTGAGACTCGATCCCCGCGCCATCGCGGTGCTGCTGGGTTGGCTCGACCGCCAGCGTCAGGGCGAGAGCGATTCGTCGTAACCGGTGAGGTGCGTGCTGTGCC
>JAENVT010000225.1 GCA_016650435.1 Ilumatobacteraceae bacterium | reverse complement strand
GCGATGATGTACAGGAACTCGCCACCGATCCCGGACCCGGCCTGGACGCTCTTGTATGCAGACAGTTGGTGCATCGCGTAGAACCACGCCGAGAAGCCGACGAACATGAACAACCCGATCTTGACCCACTTGGTCGGTACGCCCACCGCTCGTGCGCTGGCGGCGTTGCCACCCGAGGCGAGGATCCAGTTGCCGGTGCGAGTGCGCAGCAGTATGTACGTGGCGATGGCGACGAGGATGAGCCACCACAGGATCAGGATGCTGAACTGTGGGCCGCCCCTGCCGCCGAGGTGCAGCCGGTATGCGAAGAAGCCGCGGATGATGCTGTAACCGGCTTCGCCCGAGACATCGGAGGTCGCGACCGTGTTGGTGACCACTTTGTTGAACCCGAGATTGAGACCGAACAGCATGAACAGCGCACTCAGGGTGATCAGGAAGCTTGGAATTCCGGTCTTGGTGACCAGCCATCCGTTGAAGAAGCTGATCAACAAGCTGACGCCCAACGCCAGCCCCATGCTGACGAACAGATTCAATCCGACGTGCACGGCGAGGATCGACGTACTCATCGACGCGGTGACGACGGCGACGCCGGACGACAAGTCGAACTCGCCGCCGATCATCAACAGCGACACGCTGACGGCCATCACGCCAATGGTTGCGCTCTGATACAGCACCGTTGCCATTGCCGCGGACGAGCGGAACGGCGGGGCCATGATCCAGAAGAAGATGAAGATCGCAACGGCTGCCACCAATGCGCTGAGCTCGGGCCTGGTCAGGATCAGTTTCAAGACGGACGTGGCCGATGTCTTGCCACGAGCGGGGGTGGCCGCCTGCGACTCAATCGCTTCAACTGTCACATGTGCTCCGATGCTCGCATTTCAACGATGGCTGACGTGAGCTGCTCGGAGGAGGGATGAAACATCCGACCCCCGAGCGTCACGCATGTACGAAGATATTTGCTAGCGAGTGCCGCCTTCGGCGAACGGGAGGACCTTGTCGATGTTCGAGGAGTCGACGATCGATGGGCCGGTGAGCACCGCTTTGCCGCCACCGAGGTCGTTGCCGTTGGTGTTGAACAGCCAGAGCGAGTCGACGGCCTCGTAACCCTGTGCGTACGGTTGAGCGTCGACCGCCATGGCGATCGTGCCAGCCTTGATGGCTTTCGCTGCGGCAACGTTGAGATCGAACGTCGCCACCTTGGCGGAGCTACCAGCAGTCTTGATTGCGTCGAGTGACACCAGGGCGACCGGGGCACCCATCGTGACGAGCCAGTCGATCGACGGATCCTGCTGGAGCTTGGCCGTGATCGATGCGTTCACCGAGGCGTCGTCGGAGCCGTTGACCTGGATGTTCTCGCTGGTGGCGCCACCCTTGCTGTCCTTGACCCCCTGGCAGCGGGCCTCGAGGGCAACTGAGCCTTCCTGGTGGATGACGCACAGGACATGCTTTCCACCAGCTGCGCCGATGCGATCACCAAGGGCTACGCCGCCCAGGTATTCGTCGGATCCGAAGTACATCATTGCCCCGAGCTTCTGCCAGTCGTCGATGCCCGAGTCGAACATGACGACGGGGATCTTCGCTGCGTTCGCGGCCTTCACGACATCACCGAGAGCCGACGGACCGGCGGCAGTCATAGCGATGCCGTCGACACCCGAGTCGATGGCGTTCTGGACAAGAACAGCCTGCTTGGTGAAATCCGGATCGCTGGAGTACTTCAGGGTGATGCCGTGTTGCTTGGCGGCTTCGTTGGCCCCTGCCTTGACGATGTCCCAGTATGTGTCACCTGGCGTTTCGTGGGTGATCATCGCAATTGTCAGACCACCATTCGTGAAACCACCACCCCCGGCCGGCGTCGAGCCTGACGAGTTCTTGGCGTCGCTCCCGCATGCGGCCAAGCCGATAGCGAGCACGATTCCCACACTTGCAACACGACTGAACCTTGAAAGTCTCACAGTTTCCCCCTGCTTAGGTCGCCCTCGGTCGGAGTCTGGACATCGAAAGTGACTTTGTCAAGGATTGGTTAAGAGAGCCGTTGGGACGCGGCCCGACTCGTGCTGGCACCACCGTGAAGTGGGGCTGGCTTGGTTGATCGGGTCGACGCCCATTGCTTTACTTGGCTGATGGAGTGCCGAGCGCTGCCGGGTTCGCCGCACCGTTCGCACGCGTGCAAATGAGCATCGTGGTGCAGGTCGGACGCCTGTGGCTGGCCCGCCACTGGCGCTCGTTCGTCTCAGCCGCACTGACCATTTCTGTGTGCTTCGGACTGGCGTTCTTCGCGATCGCGGGAGCCCGGAGGACTCAGTCGGCGTACCCGCGTTTTCTCGGGCACGCGCACTCATCGACCGTTGCGGTG
>JAENVT010000224.1 GCA_016650435.1 Ilumatobacteraceae bacterium | reverse complement strand
CGCCAGTTCCGTGCGCGCCCAAGCTCCGATCTCGGAATGAGGCGACACGAAGGTCAGCAGGTTGTTCAGCGCTCGACATTCCAGCACACCATCACCAACGGCATTCGCGGCGTTGCGCGCTTCGATCAGGGCCTGCTGCAAACCGGTAATGGTCTCACCGTTGCGGACGCTCGAGCTGCGCTCGACCAGTGCTTGGGCAATCAGCCACTCGTCGCCATTGCGCCGCGCTTCGGTAAGGGTTCGGTCGGCCCATTCGATTGCCTCGCTCAGTCGCTCGGCCAGCATCATGATCTGGGCAACGGCCCCCATCGACCTCCCGAGGGCCAGGCCGCGGGGCAGCGTCGCCGAAAATTCGATCAGCGCGTCAAGCGCTGCGTCGCGATCGGAGTACGCGCCTTCCTCGTGGTGGAACCGGGCGATGAACCGCATCGCCTCAACGCGATCGACGTCGGTCGCCGCGACGGCGCGCCAGCGACGCGCGTATGCCATCGCCTCGGCGCCGAATTGCAACCGCCAGGCAGCGTCTGTGGCAACCCCGAGGAGCTGCGGATCGTCGGGTGCCTCGGCGAGTCCGTCGCTGGCCAAGCGCAACGCCTGGAACGACGCGCCGCGGGCGAGGTAGCGCGGTGCGCCCTCACGGGCGATTCCGGCAACCTGGTCGAAGGCGCCGGCACCTTGCGCGTGGCGAGCGAGCGAGGCGTGGTCAGCACCTGACTGCGAACGCAGCGTCGCGAGCGCCCGCTCGTGTAGTCGGCGGCGATCGCGACCGAGCAGTTGTTGGTACACGTTGTCGGCGGTGAGCGCGTGGGTGAACCAGAAGAGATCGTCGGAGACTTCAACGACGATCGAGCGACCGACGAGCTCGCGCAGCGCAACCAACAGATCCACTTCGTCAAGTCCCGAGATCGCCGAAATCAGTTCGAAGGTTGCCGAGCCCCCGAACACCGCAAGCGCATCAACAACGCATCGCTCGGCCACGGGCATCTCGGCGAGTTGTTGGCGGACCGCCTCGTCGAGCGACCAGGGAAGTTGCACAGTCAGCAGGTCCTCGGAACAGGCGCCGTATCCGCAACAGCGAATCAGTTCCTCGATCACGAAAGGCACCCCGCCGCTACGCCTGAACACAGCATCGACGGCCGCCGAAGAGGGGAGCGCGCCATCGATCGCGCCGAGCATCGTGGCCACATCGCCACGATCGAGCCGGTCGAGACGCACCTGCTCGACCGAATGCTGCCGTTCGAGCCGGCCGATCAGCTCGCCTCCCGGAGCGCGGCGAGAAAGGTCGTTGGGGCGGTACGTGCCGACGATCACCAGGCGCGGCAATGGTTGCTGGGCGATGTGCTCCAATACGTAGGCGCTGTCGGCATCGATCCAGTGCAGATCTTCGATCACGAGCACCACGGTGCTGGCCGCGACGGCAGCGGTGATGGCCGGTAGCACGTCCTGAGCGGGGTCACCACCCGCTGGGCAGAGCTGGCTGACAACATCAAAGGCTCGGCCGAGCGAGCCGGGCTGGGCGGCAGCGACGATCGACGTGACAGTGCCCGGGAGGCGGGTGATGAACTCGCGCAGCAACCGAGTCTTGCCAATACCTGCCTCGCCCGACACGAGCACCAGTTCGGGGCCGTCGCACGAGGCAACCTCGACGGCTTCGACCAAGCCGCTCAATCTGGCAAGAGCCGCGGCGCGACCGACCATTGTCGACGACAGGCCCTGACGCCCGGACAGCATCGCGTCGACGATACCTCCGAGTGAATCAGCCGACGCAGTGCTCACGATGGTCGCTCGCTTCGTCGGGCCAGACGACGGAGAGGAATCCCGTCGGCGGCCCGTCGTTAGACGGCGCCTTGTTGCGGCGGACGAGTCGCTGCCGAGTAGCTGCATTGCGGAGCCGGGTCTGGCGATCGGCACTGACTGCGGATGTGAGCTGGTTGTTGTGGAACATGAGATGAGTGTGCGCCCCTGGGGTGTGTCACCACATCGGGTGACATGCGTATTTGTCGCCGCTTCGGCGACTAGGTATGTCGCCGATGTCACACCCCTGCGGCTCAGGAGCGAGCCGCGGGAGCGCACATATTCACAAGAACTCTTGTGAATCAACTGACCAAACCTTGACGGTTTTTCCCTAAACCCTCCTGCACACTGCACCGATAGGACATTCAGGCATGGACTGGTCATGCCCCCATGATCAACGGGACGGGCGGGAATGAAGCTTCGAGGTCTCAGGCGACGGCACAGGGACGACGATCCGATGACCCCTGCCCGCGACCACGGATTCTCCCTCGTCGAGGTCGTCATCACCATCGCGTTGATGTCAACCGTCTTGTTGTCGATCATGGATGCCTCGCTTGCCGGCATCAAGGCGTCGACATCGGCCGGAGATCTTGCCCAGATCGAGACGGTGTTGCAGAATGCCGCCGACCGCGTCAACCGGGCCCCGTTGAAGTGCAATTACGACCAATACGTGAAGGCCGCCGCCCAGGCTGCGAATTGGGATCCCGCTACAGCAAACGCAACGTACTGGTTCTACAAACCAGGCGTCGATGCGACTGCACCCGGTACTTGGAACACGCCGCTCGCGCCCAACGACGCGTGCAGCACTCCGGGTGTCGCTGGAAAAGATGTCCAACTGGTGAAGATCACAATCACCAGTCCCAATGGAAAGGTGACTCGTTCGATGCAGGTGGTCAAGAGCAATGTCTAGGGTCAAGCAACATCGCGATTCGGGTATGACACTTCCCGAGCTCTTGATCTCGGTGGCGCTCACCGGGATCCTCATCGCGTCGCTGTCGATGTCGATCACTGTCATTTACAGGCAGTCCGACAACACCAGTGGACGTGCCAACAACGCTCGATCCGAGCAGAACGTGAACATCTGGATGCCTGCCGACCTGGCGTCGGCGGAGTCCGTCAGCACCGATCCGGCAGCGTCACCGTGCGCACCGAACTGCCCCGCAGGCGCCGACGTCGGCGGCACAAACGCCCTGATGTTGACATGGAAGGGCACAGTGCCAGGTTCCGGCGGCACATCCGTCCCGACCGAGACCAAAGTCTCGTATCGGTATGTTCTCGTCGGCATCGAGTATCAGATGATTCGCGTCGAATGCACGACCGTCAACGGTGGTTTGCCGACGTGTGAAAAGAACATCGTGCTCCACGATCTCGACGCACCGCCGATTGGAACCCCCTACATCGTGGGCGTGACGAAGCCGACCTGGATCATGGTGGTCAGCCAAGCACTCGATCCCGGTGACACGACCGGCAGCACACCTGCGCCAGTCGACGATCCGACCTTCAAGAGCAAGAACGGACAGCGCGTGGTCGTGACCATCAACGGTGGTGGCGACGTGGCCGGATCCGGCGGCGGTAAGAACCAGATCAGCCTCAGCGCCGGTGGAACCGAGCGCAAGCCGGACCTGGCGACCAACTCCGTGTCGTTCAACCAGACGCTCACCGCTGCCCGCACCCGCTGCGGTGGCAACTTCGGCATGGTGATCGACATCTCCGGCTCCATCAACAGGGCCGATCCCACAAACATGACGACGGTTCGTGCCGCAATCACATCGATGATCGACACGTTTGCCGGCACGCCGGTGAAGTTGGAGCTCACCAAGTTCGGCTGGGTCGGCGCAGTCCTCGGTGGTGTCGCCCCCACGGGCTCCAGGTACTTCGACATGCTCAAAGAGACCGACGTCAGTGACCTCAAAGTCTTTGTCAACGGCGGCACCACCTCGACGGGCGTAGTGGCACAGAAGATCGATTCCATCAACGATGCAACGAACTGGGAGGACTCCCTCTACCGGGCCTTCCGCAACAGCGATGGAACGATCCAGGCCAGCTTGCCTTCCAAGGTCATCTTCTTCACCGATGGCATTCCGAGCTACGACCGATTGGGCGGAGTCGCCGGGCAATCCGGTTCAACCGCCTTGCCCGCCGGCGTGTCATTTCCCGACGACACAGGCCTCCAAACGCCGAATGGCACTGGTTATTTCCAGCGCTCCTGGAACAGGGCCAACCGCATCGCCCGTGAATTCGGCGTGCAGGTCGACTACATCGGTGTGTTCGTCGGCTCCGATACCACGCTGTCGTCGAACTGGACCGACGTCAATGCCGGCTATCACCTGATCGACTGGCTGAAGTGGTACCACGATGTGTGGGAGAAGGGTTATCACGACGACTATCAACGAGCCAACAACCTCGTCTTCCAGCAGGGCTTTGAATACCAACGAGCCAACAACGTCCAGCCTCAGCAGGGCTACCACCTCGACTATCAAAAGGCCAGTACCGTCGTCTTCGAAAAGGGCTACCACGCCACGTACCAGCGAAACAGCAAGATCGTCTTCGAGATAAGCAACTCCGGCCTGGCATACGAGCAATGGAACGGCAGCTCCTGGTCGTCGAGAACCCAGCTGCAATTCCTCACCAACAACACCGACCCGGGCGAGTTGACCGACGGCTGGCGTGCACGCCTGACCGGCGGCTCGCTGGGCAGCGGGGGCTGGACCACCATCACGCAGGACCAGTACGACAAGGCCAACATCAACAACAACGACAGTGGCAACGACGGGTTCCGCATGAGGCTCAACGGATCGTTGAGCGGTACCTGGAACACCGTCACACTGGCTGAGTACCTGGCGAGCAACACCACGACGGACTCGTCCGATGGGTGGCAGATGATCAGCCAGTCCTACACCGCCCCATACGACAGCTGGGAGTCGGTCTCAGAGAACACCTACAACACGAACAACAGCACGTCGGCGTCCACCGACGGCTGGCGTACGACATATCCAGGTGGCGGCAGCTGGGTGGGGGGATACAGCCTCACCTCATTCAACAAGAGCAACATAACCCCCTCAGATTCGACCGACGGCTGGCAGATCGCCAACGTGGCGAGTTCTCCGTACACCCTGTGGCAGAACACGACACAGGCGATCTACGACACCAACAACGTCAACAACACGGCGACCGACGGCTACCAGACGATCGTGACGGGCGCTTCGCAGACCCCATGGACCAGCATCACTCTTGCGGACTACAACAAGAGCAACACCCTGGGTGACGCCACGACGACCAACAACTCCACCGACGGCTTCCAATGGTTCGTCGGGAGCACAACGGCCAACACGTCGTGGATCACCTCCACGGAGGCCGCCTATGACACGGGCAACGTCAACTCGAGTTCCACCGACGGCTGGCGTACAACGTATGCGGGCGGAGCCGCCAGCTGGGTTGGGGGATACACCCTTGCCTCGTACAACAAGAGCAACACGACGCCAGGAACTGACTCGACCGACGGTTGGCGCATCGCTCCCTCGTATACGGCCCCCTACAGCAGCTGGGAGGCCTCGACCCAGGCCGCTTATAACGCCGGCGTCGGCGGCAATCCCAGCGGGTGGAGGACGTACCGCTCGTACACGGCGCCGTTCAGTTCGTCCGAGGTGAGCGACGAGGCCAGCTATGTCGCAGGCAAGACCGCTATCGATCCGACCAACAACAGTGATGGATGGACGGCGACCAAGGTGTACGTACCGCCGTACACCGGATACGACGCCACACGTACTTACTCGAAGACGAACCGCCAGATCCTTGGCGATCTCATCGATCCGTCTGGGATCGTTGATCCCATCAAGGATGCCGGTGGCAACGTGATCAACGCCGAGGTCGCCAACATGTACACGACTACGGCGTGGAGCGATGTGCAGGCGGCTCTCAAGGCGATCGCCCTCGGCCAATGCGGCGGCACTGTCACTCTGCAGACTCGAGTCGGCGGCACAACGCCCGCCAACGATACGTTCACGTACCTGAACGCCCTCGACAACACCAAGGTGGATACGAGTGGCTCGAAGCGCAGCGGCACATTCGACTTTGCCATCCCTTCCGGCGGATCGATCACGGCTGAGATCCGGCAAACTCAAACCTCCACCCTTCAGGACCACTACGCACCGAGCAGTCCCGCTTGGACCTGCAAGGCGGGCGGCGTTGCCATCACTCCGACGATCGTCGACGTCCCTGGCCCCTGGGACACCATCCGACTCACCGTCGGCGCCAACCAGGCCGTGTCGTGTATCCAGAACGTGACGTTCACGCCGTGAATCGTGATCCGAACGTCTCGACCGAACCAGACCGCGACGAGGGTGTCGCATTGATCCTCGCCTTGGTGATGATCATCCTGGCGGCCCTCATCGTCATCCCGGCCCTCAACTACACCATGACGGTCACCCAGAACGGGCGGAGCGTGCAGAACAAGGTGCTGCGTTCCGAGGCCGTGAAGGGTGGCCTGCGCACCGTGTTGGCCAACGGCAAGGGTCTCTACCAGGCGTGTAAGAGCTCGGGTCTGACGACCGCCGTCACGCTGGCTTCGCCCGGTCTCGACGTCGCCGTCACGACCAAGTGCACGACGACCAACGACACCCTCGCCCAGGATCCCGGCAGCCTGTGGCTCGCCGGCGCCAGCACGTGGGTCGGCTCGGTCCTTCCTTCGGGGATGAGTGGCACCATGTACGCCGGGTCCGGCCAGGCGAACCCAAACGCGTGGTTTAGCGTCGATTCCACCCCGACAGCCACTGGAAACAAGGTGTGGGCTCCGCTGCTGCCAGCCACACCACTCGACCTGCGCAGCACCACGCCGTACAACATGCCGAGCGCGTACGGTGCGTGCAAGGTGTTCTTTCCCGGCAAGTACACCGACCCGCTGACGTTGACCGCCAATTCCAACTACTACTTCGTCTCGGGCGTGTACTACTTCGAGAACGTCATCCGTATCAGCGGTGATGCCAAGGTCGTGGTCGGACTGGGCGCTACGGAGGGCTGCGCGGATGACCTCGATTCGGTGAGCTATGCCGACTACTCGGCACCGTTCAACCACAACCAGAGCGGTGCCGGCGCAACGTTCGTGTTCGGTGGCGCAGGGCGACTGGTCGTCGACAACGTGACTGCCTCGACGAGCACCGGTCCCAGCCTGACGTTCAACAAGCGGCTGGTCGCACCGACGGAAACAGGCGTGAAGAGTTCGGAAAACGTGTCGATCATGTCCGTCAACGGCACGTTGAGCGGCACGACGATCGGCGATCTGAACCAACCACAGATCTTCGTCCCGGCAGCCACCGTGTCCACCACGCCGCCCTCGCTGGCGAGCGGATCAACGCTCAAGCCCTCGACGCTCGTACCAACGGTCGCACCCGCGCCTCCGGCTTTGCCGATCGTCGACATCAACCTCAGCGGCGCCGCCACGACAAACGTCGACATCGAGAGCTACATAGCGACACCGCAAGGCACCGTCAGCGTGATCGACGCTACGGGAGCGACCGTCGGCAAGACCGTCAAGCTGGTCGGCGGTCTGCTGGCTGCGCAGATCAACGTCTCGGTCGATCGACCGGCTACCTTCGCTATGGGTCTCGTCAACCAGGTCGTGCAAAAGACCTTCAAGATCGTCTCCACGACCGTCAGCGACAACCCAAAGCTCAGCGCAACGGCCGTTGTCAAGGTCAACGACACCGGCGACTACGCAATCGGCTCGTACGTGGTGGAGACCATCTGATCTTCGGCCTTAGGCTGGTCGCCGATGTGCGGCAGGTTCGTGTCCTCCAGTTCCCCAGAACGGATCGCTGAGTACTTCGGCGCGTCATTTGATCCGCAGACGTCGCTGCCGGACAACTACAACACGGCACCCACCAGCGACATCTACGGAGTCGTGGCCGGGCCCGACGGGCAGCCGACGCTGCAGGTTTTCCACTGGGGGCTCGTTCCGGTGTGGGCGAAGGACATCAAGATCGGCTCGAAGATGATCAATGCCCGCTCCGAAACACTGGCGGAAAAGCCGGCCTTCAAGTCGGTGTTCAAGAAGCAGCGAATCATCATTCCGATGGACGGCTTCTACGAATGGCAGCAGGGGAGCGAAGGCGCCGCGCTCACCAAGGCCGGCAAGCTCAGCAAGCAACCAATGTTCATCCATCGCCTCGATGGCGAACCCCTGGCCGTGGCCGGGCTGTGGACGACGTGGCGCGACAAGACCGCCGGCCCTGATGCACCGTGGCTGCACAGTTGCACCATTGTCACGACATCCGCCAACAAGACGATGGAACCAGTTCACAACCGGATGCCGGTGATGCTCCCAGCTACTGCATGGCAGGAATGGCTTGATCCAGGCAACAACAATGTCGAGGAGCTGCAACGTCTGTTGGTGCCAGCGCCCGACAACCTGTTGACGATGCACAAGGTGTCGACCGACGTCAACAACGTGCGTAACAGGGGCCCCGAACTCGTCGAGCCGATCGACTAGGTCAGCGCGTTGCGAATCGCCGCTGCGGCAGTTTCCATCTCGTCGCGATCGACTGACGCAGCCGCATTCTCGAACGACAGTTGACTCATGTTTTCGGTTGGGATCACGTGGATGTGGGCGTGCGGGACTTCGTAGCCGGCGATGATCACACCCACGCGCTCGCAGTCGAACACCTGCCGCTGTGCTCGGCCAATTCGATGCGTGACCTCGAACAGATGAGCCACGAGGTCCGGCGACGCATCGATCCAATGATCGACCTCGTCGATCGGAACGACGAGCACATGGCCGCGTGCCAGCGGGTTGATCGACATGAACGCCACACAGCGATCGTCGCGGTACACGAACGTGCCGGGAATCTCGCCGGCGATGATCCTGCTGAAGATTGTGGTCATGGTACGAATGTACGCTCGACCACATGGAGACAATGGCGCCGAACCGCTACCTCACGGTGCCGAATGCATTCACTCTGTTTCGACTGTGCTGCATTCCGTTGTTCCTGTATTTGTTGTTCGGCCGCGACAACCGTGCTGGCGCGGCTTGGCTGCTCGGTGGGCTCGGCGCGACCGACTGGGTCGATGGATGGTTGGCGCGTCGCCTGCATCAAACCAGCGAGTTCGGCAAGATCTTCGATCCCACAGCCGACCGGCTGTTGTTCATCGTCGGCATCGGCGGCATCATCATCGACGGAGCGGCACCGTTGTGGATCTGCTGGGCCGTTGTCATCCGCGAGATTGTCTTCGGCGGAACGGTCGCCTTGGCCACCTTGCTCTTCGGAATGAGGCGCTTCGATGTCACCTATTGGGGCAAGTTGGCAACGTTCCTGTTGATGTTCGCGTTTCCTGGTTTCATGCTCGGCTCGAGCGCTTTCCCGGGCCATCTCGGCTTCGAGATCGCCGCGTGGATCCTCGGAATTCCCGGACTGATCCTGAGCTACTACACCGCGGTGACATATGTCCCGACCATCCGCAGGAGTCTGCGCGAGGGGCGCGAAGCGGCCCGCTAGTCTGCGGAGCCATGACGGTACCCGGCCACCTCCTGTACTCCAGCAACCACGAGTGGATAGCCGTCGACGGCACCCGCGCTCGCATTGGAATCACCGACTACGCCCAAGACGCGCTGGGCGATGTTGTGTACGTGCAGGTGCCCGCGATGGGTGCGAACGTGACGGCCGGCGACAGTTTCGGCGAGGTCGAGAGCACCAAATCTGTCAGCGACATCTATGCACCCGTCGCGGGAACCGTGGTCGCCGTCAACGATGAGCTCGCCAACGGACCGGATGCGCTGAACTCCGATCCGTACGGTGCTGGCTGGATCTGCGAGATCGAGATGAGCAATCCGGCCGACATCGACGGCCTGCTCGACGCCGTTGGCTATCAAGCTCTCATCGACGGTTAGTCTCCTGCACATGGCCTACGTGTTTTGCAACCAATGCGGCCACAGGAACCCACCGGAATCCGGGTTCTGTTCATCGTGTGGCAGCGTGCTCGACAGCATCGCCGACCACACGATCACGCTCGCCAAGGTCGATCCCTTGCAGGATGCTGCGGGGCCCGAAGACGACGTCGTCGTCAGCGTCGGCGATCTCGCGACTGGTGTGGCCTCGTTGATCGTGCGCTCCGGTTCACAGGCCGGCGACGCGTTTGCGTTGCACGACCAACTCACCCGTCTCGGCCGTCATCCCGACAGCGAGATCAGCCTCGACGACATCACCGTTTCGCGTCGCCATGCAGAGGTCGAGCGAACCGACAACGGCTACGTCGTCCGCGACGCGGGTTCCCTCAACGGCACATACCTCAACGCCGCGCGGATCGACGACGAAGTTCTCCTGCACCAAGGAGATGAGTTGCAAGTCGGCAAGTTTCGTCTCGTCTTCTTCGAGCGGTCAGACGGCTGATACATGATCATGCAAGAGCGTCCCTACCTGTCCATTGGCGAAGTACTCGGTCTCCTGCTCGAGGAGTTCCCCGACGTGACCATCTCCAAGATTCGATTTCTCGAGAGCCAAGGCCTGATCGATCCCGAGCGTACGGCGAGTGGCTATCGAAAGTTCTACGACAACGACGTCGATCTGCTCCGAGTCATCCTGCGCGAACAGCGCGAAAATTTCCTGCCGCTGCGCGTTATTCGGGATCGCTTGGAGAGCGGGGCGATCGAGGATCCAACCGGGCCCACCACGCCGCCGCGAGGCATCCGCAATCTCCAGTCAGCCGAGGGTTCGGACGACGACAGCGTGCTCGAAGATCGCGATCGCGGTCTCGTCACCACCGACACGCCAATGCCCACGCAGCAACACGCGATCATCGCCGGCGTCGCTGCGCCACCGACACCCTCGGTTGCAGTTCCCGCAGCGGATCCAGCTTCACGGCCCACCGGCGGTGCTGCCGCTGACTCAACTTCACAGGTTCACCGCAGCGACAGTTACTCGGCAGCCGACCTCTGTCATCTCGCCGAACTGACCGAGCCACAACTCGCCGAGCTCGAGTCATACGGACTGCTGAACGGGAAGGGCAGCGGCGCGGCAACGATGTACACGGCGTGCGACGTCGCCATTGCCCAAGCTGCGGCCAGGTTCATGCAACATGGTGTCGGCGGCCGGCACCTGAAGGCATGGCGCCAGGCCGCCGAACGCGAAGCGTCGCTGTTCGAGCAGATGATCCTGCCGCTTCTGCGTCAGCGAAATCCGCAAGCCCGTCAGCAGGCTGTCGACACGCTGTCCTCGCTTGCCGCGCTTGGTGGCGAATTGCGCTCAGCGATCGTGCACTCGGCGCTGAGTCACCACCTCGACGGATGATTTTCGAACCGACCGGTGCGGGCCAACCACCACGGGGTACGCTCCGATCGTGATCGCGATGGAGTTGGTCGGTGTGCGTGTTGAGGTACCCGCCAACACGCCAGTGGTCATCTTGCGCGAGCAGCCCGAGCCGCATCGCGTGTTGCCGATCCTGATCGGGTCTCCCGAGGCTTCTGCTATTCACACCGCGTTGTCGGGCATCGTCGCCCCACGACCGATGACGCACGACCTGATCGTCGAGTTGCTGCGCAGCACCGACACGACTCTCGACAAAGTTGTCGTCACCGAGATCCGCGATCACACGTTCTACGCCGAGCTGCATCTGCGCGTCAGCGGCACCGAATCGGTCGTCTCGTGCCGGCCATCCGATGCCATCGCAGTGGCCTGCCGCACCGGCACGACGATCTATGCCGAAGAGTCGTTGCTCGACGAAGTCGGCATGGTTGCTGCCGACGGTCTGACCGATGACGAGCCCGAGGACGAGGCGATCCTGGACGAATTCCGCGACTTCCTCGACGAGATCAAGCCGGAAGACTTCGACGCCTGAGCACCGTCAGCGCGAATGATCGCGCCTGTGGTGTTTGACCTGGACCAGTTCGTCGCCTAGCCTGGCAGTCCTTACATTGCCGTAGTTACGCGGATGTGAGTCGGAGGCACCAAGATGAGCGAAGCAGGTTTCAGTGGAACGAAGGCCGCCACGATTGTCGGCATCACGTACCGCCAACTCGACTATTGGGCGCGCACCGATCTCATCCGACCATCGCTGACCGACGCCGCCGGCAGTGGCAGCCGCCGCTTGTACAGCTATCGCGATCTCCTCGAACTGCGTGTCATCAAGAGCCTGCTCGACGCGGGCATCAAGCTCGAGTCTGTGCGCACCGCCTTCGAATACCTGCGAACCCATCTCGAAACCGACATCGCCAGTGCCCATCTCGTCATCAGCGGCAGCGATGTGATCCT
>JAENVT010000223.1 GCA_016650435.1 Ilumatobacteraceae bacterium | reverse complement strand
TCGGCCTCGCTGCGGTGGGCGATGTCGACCAGCACGAGGCACGACCCGGCAGGCTGGTGGCCATCCGCCGCTCGAGTTCCTTCCGTCCACAACCCGGCGAGACCGCCGAGTGACGCCCCGACGATCGCCGGATGACCCAGCAGCTCGCACCACGCCTCGACATCGACCATCTGCGCAACGAACGAGTAGTCGCCGTTCGGGTCCCAGCCCGATTCGCCGTGGCCGCGCAGGTCGGCGTTGACCGCGTAGAAACCGGCGTGGCTCAGCGTCTCGGCGACGCCGCCCCACGAGTGACGTGTCTGCCCGCCACCGTGCAGCAACAGCACCGCAGGATCATCTGGATCGCCATGCCCATCGGCAATCAGCTCGACATCGTTGGCGCCCACACATGTTCGCCTGTGCACCGACGGGTGCAGTCGCCGACCAGTCATTCGTTCCTTTCGCTGGCACGCCTGCAGGAGTCGTGGCGTCAACTCGTACTCTACGAACCGTGCTCAACAGCGACGCAGTCAACGCCCTTCAACTCCGAATCCAAGCCGAGATCGACGACGGCCACTCCGAGTCCGCTCAGTTCGCCATCGGATTGCACGGCGAGATCGTCGCCGGTTCGTCGTTCGGATCAGCAACCGCCGACTCGCGATTCGTGATCTTCTCGGCAACCAAGACCATCGTCGCCACGGCATTGCTGGCCCATCTAGCCGACGGCAGCGTCGAACTGACCGCGCCGGTCGCTCGCTACCTGCCGGGTTTCGGCGACAACGGCAAGGACGCGGTAACCGTGCTGCAACTACTCACGATGCAAGGTGGATTCCCGCAGGCGTTGATCGGGCCCGACAAGTGGGGAACCAGCGAAGGGCGTCGCCAGCAGTTCGCCGAATGGACGTTGGCATGGCCCGCTGGCACGCGCACGGAGTACCACCCGATTGCCGCGCACTGGGTGATCGCCGAGTTGATCGAGACGATGTCGGGCCGGCCGTATGCGGATGTCATCAACGAGCGTGTCGCAGGCGCGGCGGGTGCGGCAGCAGTGCTCGGCGGCGCAGCCGTCGATGCAGGTGGTCCTGCCGTGACAATTCGTACGGCAGGGTCTGTGCCGCCCCGCGAGCAATTGCTCGAGACGTTCGGTCGCGACGACTTGATACCCGACACGACGGTGTCGCCCGAGCTGTTGTTGGCCCTCAACGATCCACGGGCCCAGGCTGCCGCCATTCCTGGAGGTGGCGGCATCGCCCGGGCAGTCGACATCGCCCTGATCTACCAGTCGTTCGTGAACAACCCGGGAAACTGCCATCCGGCTGATTGGCTCGCCGATGCCACCACCACGATCCGCAACGGCAGCATCAACCACAGCGACGGCGTGCCGGCCAACCGCACCATCGCCGGTGTCATCTCCGGTGCCGACGGGATGAACGATTACCGGTGGTTCCCCCATACCCCACGGGCGTTCGGCCACGCCGGCGCCGGTGGCCAGCTGTGCTGGGTCGACGTCGATAGCGGCATGTCGTTCTGCTTCCTGCACGACACGTTGCAGCTCGACCCCAGTCACGATCTGCGCCGCTGCCGCGAGTTGAACGCGTTGGCCATCGCCTGCGTCTGTCCGTAGCATCGCCTCGGTGAACGACGACCCCCTGGAAGACGGTCTGCATCAGCGCGCCGTCGTCGCCGCCGTCGCCGCATACCTCGTATGGGGAGCGCTCACGCTCTACTGGCGTCACCTCGAAACCTTCGATGCCGTCGAGTTGATCGGCTGGCGGGTGATCTGCTCTGCCGTGATCATGGCCATCGTGCTGTCGGTCACCCACCGATGGCAGCATCTCCGACCGATAGTTCGCGATCGACGGTTGCTCGGATCTGTCGTGTTGTGCGCAATCATCCTGACGATCAACTGGACCACATACGTGTGGGCCGTCGTGCACGATCACGTGATCGAAACCGCGCTCGGGTACTTCTTGTCGCCGCTCGGCACAATCGCGCTCGGTGTCGTGGTGTTGCACGAGAAGCTCAGCCGAGCCCAACAGTTCGTGTTCGTACTCGCCCTTGTCGCGGTAGGGATCCTGACGTTCAGCTACGGCCGCGTACCGTGGCTGGCGCTGATCATCGCCACGTCGTGGATTGCCTACGGCTACCTCAAGAAGCACGTGCCGTTGACACCGGTCGAGAGCATGGCCGCCGAGAGCTTCATCGTGCTGGTGCCCGCCATCATCGCCGTCACGGTCCTTGCCGGTCGCGGTACCAGCATCCCGCAGACGGCCACGGGCGCACAGTTCGCGTTGGTGCTGTGCAGCGGCTTGGCGACCATCGTGCCGCTGACGTTGTTCGCCTACGCCGCGCAGCGCATGCCGCTGACTGTGATGGGTCCGCTCAACTACATCGTTCCCACGATCAACTTCTGCCTCGGTTGGCTCGTGTTCCACGAGGCTCTGCCGCCATCG
>JAENVT010000222.1 GCA_016650435.1 Ilumatobacteraceae bacterium | reverse complement strand
GCGGGTGCGCGGAACGTCGGTCCGGCCGATTGCCAGGTCGACCACTCCGTTGCACCGCTGGTTCGACTCCAAGTTCAACGCCATCGACGGCGACCCCCAATACACGTTGCACATCCGAACTCGCGGAACAGGCGTCATCGGTGCGGTCGCGCGCCTCGCCGCCTACGACGTCGACGACACGGATCCGACGACCGAACCGGTGTCGACATTGATGCATCAGACCTCGGTAGATCTTCCGCTGCAGGACAGCCTCGAGTGGCGCGATGTCGACATCGATGTCTCGTCGATCATCAACGCCAAGGTCGGTTCCGTGCGCCCCAACGCGGTCCTGCTGTACATCGATGTGCCGCGCGGATCCCCGCGCCTCGACATTGACGATGTTCGCCTGTTGGAGTGGCGAGATGTGCGCGGAGTGCCCGACGGCATTTGGCTGGCGGCCGATGCGTTGCGTGGCGAGCCGCGTGCCGCAGTGACGGTCGAGCAGTCGGGCTGCGCGGCTCCCACCATCTAGCGATTTCAGCGGCTACAGTCCAACTCGCCGACATCCCCGATCGGGAGAGCCTTCAACGCAACCAGCGTTGCGGCGCCGAAGGAGCAACCTCCCCGGAATCTCTCAGGCAAACGGACCGCTCGGGAAGGCAACGCTGGAAAGCAGCCGGCACCGCGCCGACTCGCCGACGGGGAAATCCGCCCAGGCAACACTGTGCGGAGAAGCTCTCAGGTACCGACGACAGCTGGGGAAAATCCGATTCAGCGATCCCCAGGAGCACCCATGCGAGCACACCTCGACGATCTGATCGATGCCGGCGAGTTCACCAGGCGGCATACGTCACCGACCCCCGACGATCGCCGCCACATGCTCTCGGTGATCGGCGAGGATTCCGTCGAATCGCTGTTGGCGCACACCGTCCCGCCGTCGATCCGCATGACCGGCAGCCTTGCCCTCGGTTCGCCGCGCTCGCCTGAATCGGTGCTCGATGAATTGCGCTCGCTCGCGACGCACAACAAGCCGCGAACCAGTCTGATCGGGATGGGCTACTACGGCACCATCACTCCCCCGGTGGTCGTCCGCAATGTGCTGGAGAATCCGGCGTGGTACACGGCATACACGCCATACCAGCCGGAGATCAGTCAGGGTCGGCTCGAGGCATTGCTCAACTTCCAGACGATGGTTGCCGAGCTCACCGGCTTCGATCTCGCCAACGCCTCCTTGCTCGACGAGGCCACTGCCGCAGCGGAAGCGATGACCATGGCGAGGCGGCTGTCGAAGTCGGACAGCGACCGCTTCGTCGTGCACCACGACACACATCCGCAGACGATCGCAGTCCTGGCGACGCGAGCAGAGCCGGTCGGAATTGAATTGGTCGTCGGCGATGTCGACGAGATTGCCGGTGGTTGTTTCGGCGCGTTGTTCAGCCTGCCGACATCCAGTGGTGCGATCGCCAATTGGACGAAGGCAATCTCGTCGGTGCACAAGGTCGACGGCCTGGCAGTCGTCGCCACCGACCTCATGGCCTGTGTGCTTTCGGTTCCGCCGGCACAACTTCATGCCGACATCGCGATCGGCTCGGCCCAACGCTTTGGTGTGTCGATGGGTTTTGGAGGACCGCACGCCGCGTTCATCGCCGCCGACGAATCCGTTGCCCGTGCGCTCCCCGGCAGATTGGTCGGCGTCAGCACCGATACCGAAGGCCGCCCCGCAATGCGCCTCGCGCTGCAGACCCGCGAGCAACACATCCGTCGCGAAAAGGCGACCTCCAACATCTGCACCGCCCAGGTTCTGCTGGCCAACATTGCCGGCTTCTACGCGGCGTGGCACGGGCCGGAGGGTCTGCGACGGATCGCCGAACGAATCCACCGGCTGACCTCGATAGCGGCCGACGGTCTGCGGTCTGCAGATTTCACCCTTGTCAACGACACGTGGTTCGACACGCTGCAGGTGCACTGCAACGCGAATGCTGTGCTGGCGCGCGCCGCTGCTGCAGGCCTCGACCTGCGGCTGGTCGATGACATGACGATCGGGTTCAGTTTCGACGAGACGTCGAACCCTTCGACCGTGTCGGCATTGCTCGCTGCGTTCGAGATCACTGCGGACGTCACCGACACGGAGACCGACGGCTTGCTCCTGCGGCGCACCGACGAGTTCCTGACGCAGTCGGTCTTCTCGCGGTATCACACCGAGCACGAGATGCTCCGCTATCTGCGTCGCCTCGCCGACAAGGATCTCGCTCTCGATCGGACGATGATCCCCTTGGGATCGTGCACGATGAAGCTGAATGCGACAGTCGAGATGGAGCCGCTGACCTGGCCGGGCCTCGCCGACATGCATCCGTTTGCACCCGACGAATGCACTGTCGGCATCCGCCACATGATCGCCGAGCTGGAGGCGATGCTGGTGTCCATTACCGGCTACGACGCGGTCAGCCTGCAGCCCAACGCCGGGAGCCAGGGCGAGTTTGCCGGGCTGCTGGCCATCCACGCCTACCACCGCAGCCGCGGCGACACGGGCAGGGACGTGTGCCTGATTCCATCGAGCGCCCACGGCACCAACGCCGCCAGTGCCGTGATGGCCGGTCTGAAGGTGGTCGTCGTGCGCTGCGACGCGCAGGGCAACATCGACCTTGGCGACCTCGAGGCAAAGGCTGCCGCTGCCGGCGACGCACTTGCCGCGGCGATGGTCACGTATCCATCGACGCATGGGGTGTTCGAGGCCCACATCGGCGAGCTGTGCGACATCGTCCACCGACACGGCGGACAGGTGTATGTCGACGGCGCCAATCTCAACGCAATGGTCGGTCTCGCCCAGCCGGGCAAGTTCGGCGCCGACGTCAGCCATCTCAACCTGCACAAGACGTTCTGCATCCCCCACGGTGGTGGCGGTCCCGGTGTCGGCCCGGTCGCTGTTCGCGCCCATCTTGCCGAGTTTCTTCCTGCCCATCCGTTGGCGTCTGCCGGTCGACCCGTCGGTGCAGTCTCTGCCGCGCCGTTCGGTTCGGCGAGCATCCTGTCGATCTCCTGGGTGTACATCGCCCTGATGGGCGCTTCCGGTCTCGCCGATGCCAGCGCGATGGCTGTGCTCAACGCCAACTACATCGCCACTCGCCTCAATCCACATTTCCCGGTGCTGTACACCGGCGAACACGGCCGGGTCGCCCACGAGTGCATCCTCGACCTGCGCCCGATCACCAAGGCCACCGGCGTCACCGTCGACGACGTCGCCAAGCGACTCATCGACTACGGATTGCACGCGCCGACAATGAGCTTCCCCGTATCAGGCACGTTGATGGTTGAACCGACCGAGAGCGAATCGCTCTACGAGATCGATCGCTTCTGTACAGCGATGATCGCGATCAAGGACGAGATCGATGCGGTCGCTTCGGGTTCGTGGGAGCTGGAGTCCAGTCCGTTGCGCCATGCACCGCATACAGCGGAGGATCTCCTCGGCGGATGGAAGCGGCCGTACGACCGGCAACTCGGCGCCTATCCCGTTGCTGGTCTGCGAGCATCGAAGTACTTTCCTCCGGTCTCGCGCATCGATGCGGCATATGGCGACCGCAACCTGATGTGCAGCTGCGAACCACTCGAGGTGCTCGCCAGCCGGCCCTAGTGGAGTGCCTCACGGGTCGGGCGGCGCTACGGTGCGGTCATGGCGCAGAGCAGTCCTCCAGGGATCGGCGACCTTCTCGGTCTGTTCGGCGGGCCTTTGAATGCGATCACCAAGTCGATCGGCCAGTTCCAGCGCGGGGTCTCCGACTTCTTGTCGGCCGTCGAGAACTTCAACAAGACCATGGAGCAGCTGCACGGCGTCGCCGAGCGGGTCAACGGTCTGCTCGACACCGTGGAGGGGCCGATCAGGGCGTTCGTTCCCCAGGTCACCAAGGTCGTCAACGCCGCCGATTCGATGGTCGAGCAGTTGAGCGGACCGATCGACAGGGTCGCGCCTGGCTTGGTCAGGCTGGCCGATGTGCTCTCGTCGCCACAGCTCACGACCCTGCCGACCGACCTCAGCGAGTTCATGGCTGCATTGTCAGAGCTTGCCCACAAGTTGCAACCGCTCGGTCAGATGGCCGAATCTGCCGGAAGCCTCTTCGGCCTGCGCCCGTTCGCATCGCTGCTGGGCAGCGCTCCCCCGTCGCCCGCGCCGCAGGCGGCAGTTTCCGCGGCATCCGCTATACCGACGCCTGCGCGGCCGGCAAAGAAGGCTCCGGCAACGAAAGCTCCGGCCAAGAAGGCTGCCGCGAAGAAGGCTGCCGCAAAGAAGCGCTGACGCGGCGAAAGTCAGTGTTTCGGGATGAAGGGGGTCGGCGCGATGTGACCCGACAAACCCGTGCCGCGTACGTCGACCACGACCGAGGTGCCGATCTCGGTGTCGGGTGGCATGAACGCAAGGGCGATGCCGTGGCCGAGGATCGGCGAGAAGTTGCCACTCGTGACGATACCGACGGGTTGATCATCGACGAGGACGGCAGAGTCGGCGCGTGGTGGACGGCGACCATCGGTCACGATCCCCATCAATCGGCGGCTGACACCGGCCGCGCGTTCGGCAGCGAGTGGTTGTCGACCACGAAACTCGTCCTTCGACCAAGCAACGACCCAATCCAACCCGGCCTGCAGTGGCGTGATACCGGCACCCAACTCGTGACCGTGCAGCGGCAGCGCGGCTTCGAGTCGCAGGGTGTCGCGCGCCCCAAGGCCGGCCGGTGTGACGCCGGCGCCTGTGATCGCCGCCCACAGATCGGTCGCTGCCGCGTTGGGCACGGCGATCTCGACACCGGCCTCACCTGTGTAGCCGGTGCCGGCAACTACGCAGTCGGTGCCCTCCCACGCCAGCTGGCTGACCTTGAAACGACCGACAGCTGCAGCATCTGGAAAGACGGTGGCCAAACGCTCCTTGGCGCGCGGACCTTGCACTGCCAGCACGGCACGATCATGTGTGGTTTCGTGTCCGCCGATTGCTGAGCGCACCCGATCGGTGTTCGACGCGTTGGGCATGACATCGAAGACCTCGTCGTCGACCCACCACACGATGATGTCGTCGAGCACGGAGGCATCGACCTCGTCGAGCAGGTGCGTGTATTGCGCACGACCCGGGGCGATCTTGTGCAGGTCGTTGGTGAACGCGACCTGCAGCAGTTCGTCGGCGGCACTGCCTTCGACCCGCACCGTGCCGAGGTGCGAGACGTCGAACACGACAGCGTCGTTCCGGCAGGCAAGGTGTTCGTCGATCGTGCCCGACGGATACGACAGCGGCATATCCCAGCCGCCGAAGGCAACCATCTTGGCGCCGAGCCCGCGGTGTACGGCATCGAGCGGGCTGTGCTCGAAATCGCTCATCACATGGCGTGGCGCGCCGAAGCAGCGATCGAGGCATCTGCAAGTTCGACGATTGTCGAATCGAGCCCATCTTTGACGCCGCCGATGGCGAGGACGTTCAACACGCCCTGACCGCCGCGTCGCATGACATCGATCAACTGCTCGCCGTCGCAGAGGATCACATCGCTGCCGCTGATGACGAGATGGGCACTGGCGATGTCGGTTTCGAGATGGGTTCGCAGGTATTCGAAGGCGGTGCGCACAGACTCGAGCTTGATGCCCGCGTCGAGCAGGCTCTTGATGACACGCAGTTCG
>JAENVT010000221.1 GCA_016650435.1 Ilumatobacteraceae bacterium | reverse complement strand
TGCTGGCCGATCAGGTAGGCGGCGTCGCCATACTTCCAGGTCAGCAGATTGACGACGCGCAGCGATTGCGGATTTGGGATCGAACGAAGCCCGGCATCCACAGTCGCGTTGCCGATCGCCGAGCACATCAGCAGGCTTGGGTCCAACGCTTCGTCGAGATCCTCGGTGTGCTGCAGGGTTTGGCCGACGCCGATGATTACGGGCGCATGCGGATCGAGTGCCATCACCGTCCACAGTAAGCAAAGTTCAGCGCGTCTGCGTCACTTCGTAGACTCGGCAGATGCCGCGAATCGCCATCGGCTCCGATCACGCCGGGTACGAACTGAAACAGCACTTCATCAACGTGCTCACGGCGCAGTCACACGAGGTGACCGATCTCGGCACCTACAACACCGAAGCCAGCGACTATCCGCAGTTTTGTGCAGCCGTTGGTCGCGCCGTGCGCGATGACGAAGCCGACATGGGCATCGTGCTCGGAGGAAGCGGTCAGGGAGAGCAGATAACAGCCAACAAGGTGCATGGGGTGCGCGCTGCCCTGTGCAACGACCTGTTCACGGCGCGTTTTGCGCGTGCACACAACAACGCCAACGTGTTGAGCATCGGTGCCAGAGTCGTCGGCGTGGGCCTGGCGGAAGAGATCCTGGCCACCTTTCTCGCAACGGAGTTCGAGGGCGGCCGTCACGCCCGTCGTATCGAACAGGTGATGAAGATCGAAGCCGAAGAATCACGAATGGAGCAGTGAGCGATGCCATTCCCATCCGACTCCCAACCCGACACCGAGCTGTTCGACCTCATCGATGCCGAAACGAAACGTCAGGTCACCGGGTTGCAGTTGATCGCCAGCGAGAACTTCACGTCGCCGGCTGTCATGCGCGCCGTCGGGTCGGTCCTCACCAACAAGTACGCCGAGGGTTACCCAGGCAAGCGTTACTACGGAGGCAACGCTGTCATCGACGATGTCGAGGCGCTTGCGATCGATCGTGCCAAGCGGCTGTTCGGCGCCGATCATGCAAACGTGCAACCGCATAGCGGTGCAAACGCAAACATGTGCGCCTATCAAGCAGTGCTCGAGTTCGGTGACACGGTCCTGGGGTTGAGCCTCGACCATGGCGGCCACTTGACGCACGGCTCACCGGTCAATGCCAGCGGCAAGCTGTATCACTTCGTGCCGTACAAGGTCACGCCCGGCGACGAGCGCATCGATATGGATCAGGTCCGCGATCTCGCACTCGAGCATCGGCCGAAGATGATCGTCGCCGGCACCACCAGCTATCCGCGACGTCTCGACCCCGAGCCGTTCAAAGCGATCGCCGACGAGGTTGGCGCGCTGTTCTTGTTCGATGCGGCTCATCTCGCCGGCCTCATTGCCGGCGGCGCCCATCCCAACCCTGTGCCGTACGCCGACATCGTCACGTTCACGACGCACAAGACGCTTCGTGGTCCTCGCGGGGGATGCATCCTGTCGACAGCTCAGCACGCCGCGGCCATCGACAAGGCCGTGTTCCCCGGCTGGCAAGGTGGTCCGCTCGAGCACGTGATCGCGGGGAAGGCCGTGGCCTTCTACGAGGCGCTGCAACCGAGCTTTACCGAGTACGCCAAGCAGATCGTGCTCAACGCCAGTGCCCTCGCCGGAGCGCTTGCGAGTGAAGGTTTCCGTCTCGTCAGCGGCGGCACCGACAGTCACTTGATGGTGGTCGACCTGCGGCCGTTCGATGCCGAACTCACCGGCAAGGAGGCTCAAGCGGTGCTCGATCAGGCAGGGATCACCTTGAACAAGAACACGATCCCCGACGACCCGCGCAGCCCGTTCGTGACCAGCGGTGTCCGTATCGGTACTCCTTCGGTGACGACGCAGGGAATGAAGGAGCCGGAGATGGCAGCGATTGCCGAGTTGATCGCGCGCGTCCTTCGACATCGCACCGATCAGAGCACGATCAGCGCGGTTCGGTCCGAGGTAGCGACGCTCTGCGCGAAGTTCCCTGCATACAACTGATCGCTAGAGTCGCCAACGCTCATGCCGTCGACGACGTCCTACCTCCTTATCGGCTTCGTTGCCGCTGCAGCCACCTTCGTGTGCACGCCCATCGTCGGCTTCTTCGCTCGCAGGTTCGGTTGGGTGGCCCAGCCCGACGAGCGCCGTATCCACGCCGTGGCGACGCCCGATGTCGGGGGCATCGCAATGTTCATCGGTCTCGTTGCGGCGCTGGCAGCGGCCCGGCTGAACGATCACTTCGACACGGTCTTTGCGCGCAACGACGAGCCCCGCGGGGTCCTGCTCGCGGCCTCGCTGATGTTCATGGTCGGCTTGGTCGATGACATCCGCGAGATCTCGGCGCCAGCCAAAGTGGTTGGCACGATTGCCGTCGCCGGTGTCTTGACCTACTACGGCGTGACGATGTTCTACTTCCGGGTTCCGTTCCTGGAAGTCTTCACGGTCAGCGACGACTGGGTGCTGTTGATCACTGTCGTGTGGCTGCTCGGAATGACTCAGGCGATCAACCTGATCGACGGTCTCGATGGTCTCGCCGCAGGCATCGTCGCGATCGGCGCCCTGGCGTTCTTCATCTACAGCTTGCGGCTGGCTGACCCGAGCGTGCGCTTGCTGTCGTCACCCAGCATCGGTCCGATGATCGCGATCATCACCGTTGGGATATGCGTGGGCTTCCTTCCGCACAACTTCAATCCGGCGAAGATCTTCATGGGCGATGGAGGTGCGTTGCTACTCGGTCTGCTGCTGGCCGTCAGCACGAGCGTGGTGGGCGGCCGCGCCGACCCGAACCTGCAGGGTTACGCCGGGCAGACCTACTTCTTCCTTGCTCCATTGTTCATTCCGCTGTTCATCCTCGGCGTGCCGATCCTCGACACGCTGTTCGCGATCGTGCGCCGCGCCACTCGGCGCCAAGGCGTGGCAACCGCCGACATGCGCCACCTTCATCACCGACTGATCGAGATGGGCCACGGCCAGCGCCGCAGCGTCGTCATCCTGTGGGCGTGGACCGCGCTGTTGTCGGCCTTCGTGCTGTACCCGGTGTTGACGCAGAGCTTCGTGTCGTACGTGCCCATCGGCGCGGCGATGCTCGGCCTGTTGTTGTACACCCTCTTCCATCCACAGATCCGCCGCAACCGCGTCACTTGACCTAACGGGTATTGGGTTTGGTTTGGAGACTCGGCGGCGGTCGTATAGATTGTGTATGCGTTCACAAGCTCTTCACATCGGAGTGAAAGCACGCAGCTACAGCCCAAATTCGGCATTGAGGTAAGCCCCGTTGAAGCCGCTCTCCCGAAAAGACATGAGGTTGACTCCCGGTACCGGCGACAAGGTCGGCAAGGGCATCGATGTCGCCCTGGTGACTCTCGCTTTTCTCGGAATCGGCTATGCCGTCGATCGCTGGTTGGGCACCAAGCCACTGTTCATCGTCGGTTTGGTCGTGCTCGGGCTGGTCGGTGAATTCCTGCGGTTTTGGTACGACTACGATGCCCGGATGAAGGTGCTCGAGGCGCAACGGGCCGCGAGCGTCCGGGCACCATCGTCACAGGGAGACCGTCCATGAACGACATCGCATTCTCGATGGCCGCGCCATTGCCTGGCCCCGCGCCTGAGGTCGCGGTGTCGAACGACATGATCAAGCGCGGCCTTTTGGTGGCACCGCTGCTGATTGCAATCAGCGGACTGATCTGGGGTCTCAATGGCGCCTGGTCGAGTGCCTACGCGATTGCGATCGTGTTGGTCAACTTCGCTCTCGCCGCCGGGATCGTCGCGGTCACCGCCAAGATCAGCTTGCGTTTGATGATGGCATCGGTGCTGTTCGGTTACCTCGTTCGCCTGGCGCTCATCTTCCTTGCCGTCTACTTGGTGAAAGACGCAGGTTGGATTTCGTTTCCGGCACTCGGAGCGACCATCATCTTCACTCACCTGGGCCTCTTGGTGTGGGAACTGAAGTACGTGGCGATGTCTCTCGCCTATCCCGCGCTCAAGCCCAAGCCCTCTGATCTCAGCAGTTCAGCTAGCAACCCATCGAGCAAGTAGGGAGTATCTCGGAATGCTCGCACTGACGTTTCCGCCGATCAACGAGTTGATTCGGTGGAGGGACATCTTCTCCAATTTCAACAAGGTCGGGCTGATCGCTGTCATCGCGGCGGTGATCGGCATCGTGGTGTTCTTGATAGCCGCCAACAAGGACCCGCTGAAGGCGCCGACCGGTGTTCGCAACCTCGCCGAGAGCAGCGTGACGTTCATCGAGAACGACATCGTCATGCAGACCATGGGCAAGGACGGCCTGCCGTGGACGCCGTTCCTGCTCTCAATCTTCATTTTCGTCTATCTCTGCAACGTGCCAGGGATCATCCCCCTGTTCCAGATGCCGGCGACGGCACGCATGGCGATCCCGCTGTTCCTGGCGTTGGTCGTGTGGGTGATCTACAACATCGTCGGGTTCAAGCACAACGGGATCAAGTACATCACCGGTATGGCGTGGCCGCATGGAGTGCCCGTGGCGATGAGGCCGCTCGTCGGTGTGATCGAGCTGCTGTCCAACATCGTGTTGCGCCCCTTCTCGCTGGCCGTCCGACTTTTCGCCAACATGCTCGCCGGCCACATGTTGCTGATCACGTTCGCGTTCTTGACCAACGCGCTGTTCTTCGCCGAGACCAAGCAGCTCATGTTGAAGCCGATGAGCATCCTTCCGTTCTTCATGCTCGTCTTCTTGACTGCGTTCGAGGTCCTGGTCGGCCTGTTGCAGGCCTACATCTTCACCATCCTCACCGCCGTGTACATCGACGCCGCACATCATCCCGTGCACTGACAGATCTCCCACACCAACCTCACTAGGAGAAATTGAAACAACATGGAAGCAATCGCCCGCCTCATAGCTGACACCAATCCGGTGCAGACGCCCGACGAAGCCAAGAAAGCCAACGCCGCCATCGGTGCTGGTTTCGCTTACGGCCTCGCCGCCATCGGCCCAGGTGTCGGTATCGGGTACGTCGTCGGAAAGGCCATCGAGGCCATGGCCCGTCAGCCAGAAGCTGCCGGCATGGTCCGCACGACGATGTTCCTCGGTATCGCCTTCACCGAGGCCCTTGCCCTCATCGGATTCGTCGTCTTCATCCTTCTCGGTCTCTAAGGGAGAACCCCGTGCTCACCGTCACCGTCACCACGACGGCTGCGGGCCATTCTGTGGTCCTCAACCTGCCGCTGTCCCACGTGGCAGCCGCGGCGACCACCGAGGACGCAGGTCCTAGCCCGATCGCCCCGGAAGTCAAAGAGTTGGCGTGGGGCGCCGGCTCGTTCATCGTGCTGTTCGTGATCATGCGTATCGTGCTCTTCCCGCGTTTGAAGCAGGGGATGGATGCCCGCTACGGAAAGATCCGCGGCGACCACGAGACCGCCGAGACGATACGCGCCGCAGCCAAGGCCGAGGTCGCCGCGTACGAGGCGGAATTGGCGACGGTCAAGGCCGAGGTTCGCCAGCGAATCGATGCCGCTCGAGTCATGCTGGAGAGCGAACGAACCGCCGCGTTGGCCGATGCCAATGCCCGTATCGGTGCCCGCCGAGCCGAAGCGATAGCTGCACTCGAGGCTGCCAGGGCGGCGGCCGCCGGGCAGATCCAAGTGGCGGTCGCCGACGTCAGCAGTCGTGTCACCGAGTTGGCCACCGGTCGCCGCCCAGATCCTGCCGCCGTGACCAGCGTGGTTGCTTCGCTGATGGCAGGAGGTGGGTCATGAGCCTGATCGCGTTCCTTGCAGCCGACGACATCACGCAGACTCCGTCCAAGTTCTGGCCGGAGGGATACGAGATGCTGTTCGGCATCCCCGCGTCGGTGATCGTGTTCTACCTGTTGTGGAGGTTCGCGGGACCGACGGTGCGCAAGGGCATGGCTGCTCGCACCGCAAAAATCCAGGCTGAACTCGATGCCGGTGAGGCGGATCGAGTTGCAGCCGAAGCCGAGGCCGAGAAGATTCGTCAGGCAAAGGGCGATATCGGCGTCGAGCGCGCCCGGCTGTTGGCCGAGGCCGATGTCCAGGCTGCGGCGCTGCTCGAAGACGGCCGGGCCCGGCTCGCACAAGAGGTCGCCGAACTCGAAGCCCGGGCCGCGGCCGATTTGACTGCCGCTGCCGCCCGGTCCGGCGACGAGCTACGTGCTGAGATTGCCAGACTGTCGAGCGCCGCAGTTGATCATGTTGTCACCGGGTCCCTCGACGAGGCGACGCAGCAAGCACTGATCGAAAGCTTCATTGCCACGGTCGGAGCAGGCGTAGGAGTCAACACATGAGCGATTCACGCATTGAGGGATATGCCCGCGGCCTGTTCGAGATTGCCCGGGCCGAAGGCACGATCGACGAGGTCGAGGACGAGTTGTTCCGTTTCGCCCGTCTCTACGAAAGCAACGAAGAACTGCGCAATGCGCTCAGCGACGAGCAGATCCCCGCCAGCAAGCGTCAAGCCATCGTCGAAGATCTGCTCGGCGGCAAGGTCACGCCAACGACCACGCAGCTGATCTCGATGGTCGTCGGTTCCGGACGCGCCCGCGACCTGCCGGCAATCGTCGACAAGCTCGTCGCCCGGGCGTCGACCGCCAAGAACCTCGAGGTTGCAGAAGTCCGCACGGCGGTCCCGCTGACGCCCGACCAAGAGACGCGGCTGGCTGCTGCTCTGGCCAACGCAACCGGCAAGGAAGTGAATCTGAAGGTGGTCGTCGATCCGTCCGTGTTGGGCGGCCTCGTGGCCACCGTCGGCGACACCGTCATCGACGGCACCGTCCGTACCCGAATCGAGCAGTTGAAGTCCCGCCTCTAGGCGCGGACACCACACGGAGACATGAGATAACCATGGCAGAACTCATACTGAGCGTCGACGACATCGCCAGCGCACTGAAGAAGAACCTCGAGGGTTTCGAACCCTCGCTCGAGGCGCGAACCGTCGGGCGCGTCACCGAGGTCGGCGACGGCATCGCCCGCGTCAGCGGGCTCCCGGATTGCGGCGTCAACGAACTGCTCGAGTTCGAAGACGGCAGTGTCGGGCTGGCGCTGAACCTCGACGAAGAGTCGATCGGCGCCGTCATCCTCGGCGACGCGGATGGTGTCGAAGAGGGCCAGACCGTGAAAGCGACCGGCCGAATCCTCAGCGTGCCCGTCGGCGACGCCATGCTCGGTCGAGTCATCAACGCACTCGGCGAACCGATTGATGGTCGTGGTGAAATCGTCGGTGGCATCAACCGCCGTGTCGAGATCCAGGCACCGGGCATCATGGGCCGCAAGCCTGTTCACGAGCCAATGCAGACCGGCATAAAGTCGATCGACGCGATGACCCCGATCGGGCGCGGCCAGCGCGAGCTGATCATCGGCGACCGCAAGACCGGCAAGACCACCGTCGCCATCGACGCGATCATCAACCAACGCGGCCTCGGCGTGAAGTGCATCTATGTTGCCATCGGTCAAAAGGGCTCCACCGTGGCCCAGACCGTCGAGACGCTGCGCCAGCACGGCGCGTTGGACTACACCGTCGTCGTCGCTGCCCCGGCCAGCGACCCGGCACCGTTCAAGTACCTCGCCCCCTACGCCGGGTGCGCCATCGGCCAGCACTGGATGGAGAACGGCGAGCATGCCCTGATCGTCTACGACGATCTGTCGAAGCAAGCCGAGGCGTACCGTCAGGTGTCGCTGCTGTTGCGCCGGCCACCGGGCCGCGAGGCATAT
>JAENVT010000220.1 GCA_016650435.1 Ilumatobacteraceae bacterium | reverse complement strand
GCCGACCACCAACCCCAGCGCAGGACGGGCAAGAACAGCAACGGGATGGCAACGAGCAACACCCCGGTCAGCACGAAGGGAACCGGCCAGATGTGCCGCCAACGGAGATGTGTCCAGATCTCCCTGCTGAGCGAGCGTCCACGCTGCGAGCGCGAGAGCGTGACGGCCTGCACCAGACGAACACCAACGACGGCGAGCACTACGACGCTGAGCACGTTCGACAGCCGCTCGTTCACGGGTCCAGTGTACGGTCGGCTCGACAGAGGCTTGATGGAGGTGCGCGATGGCGTGGGATTTCGAGACAGAGCCAGAGTTCGAGGCCAAGTTGGCGTGGATGCGTCAGTTCGTTCGCGACGAGATCATCCCGCTGGAAACCTTGGCCGACCGGTGGCGCAGTCCACAGGGGCGCGCCGTGTTCAAACAGATCACCGATCCACTGAAGGACGAGGTTCGTCGTCAGGGATTCTGGGCTGCTCACCTGCCACCAGACATGGGTGGCCAGGGCTTCGGACAGGTCAAGCTCGGCCTGATGCACGAGATCCTTGGGCAGTGCCAATACGCCCCGAGCGTGTTCGGCAACAACGCGCCCGACAGCGGCAACGCCGAACTGATTGCAGTCGGCGGCACGGACGCGCAGCGCGAGCAGTGGATGCAACCATTGCTCGACGGCAAGGTTCGCAGCAGCTTCTCGATGACCGAGCCGGGCGCCGGCGCCGACCCGACCCTGCTGAAGACAACGGCCGTTCGTGACGGCGGCGAATGGGTCATCAACGGGCACAAGTGGTTCTCGTCGAACGCGTCGATCAGCGATTTCTTGGTCGTGATGGTCAAGACCGGTGACTACGAGAAGCCGTACCAGAACTACTCGATGATCATCGTCCCGACGAACACACCCGGCGTCAACATTCTCCGCGATGTACCGACGATGGGCGAGCCCGATCACCGCACCGGCGAGCCAGGCGGGCACGCCGAGATCCTCTATGACGACGTGCACGTGCCGTTCGAGAACATCGTCGGCGGCGAGGCCGGGATCGGTCAAGGTTTCGCACTGGCCCAGAAGCGGCTCGGGCCTGGACGCATCCATCACGCGATGCGCTGGCTCGGTCAGAGCCGCCGCGCCTTCGACATGCTCTGCGAGCGGGCCCTGACGCGCTACACCCACGGTTCGATCCTCGCCGAGAAGCAGATGATCCAGGACTGGATTGCCGAGAGCCACGCCGAGATGCACGCGGCGCGGTTGCTGACCTTGCAGGCCGCGTGGAAGATGGACCAACTGCATGCCGAGGGCAAGCACTACAGCGATGCTCGCGTCGAAATCGCCGTCATCAAGTTCTGGGGTGCGCGGGTCATGTACAACGTGATCGACCGGGCCATCCAGATCCACGGTTCGCTCGGCTACACCACCGACCTTCCTCTCGAATCGATGTACAGAGCCGCGAGGGCCGCACGGATCTACGACGGACCCGACGAAGTGCACAAGGTCACGATCGCCCGTCAGGTCCTGAAGGGCTATCGACCCTCGGATCCGCCGATGGAACACATCCCCACCCGCCGGGCGGCCGCGCTCGAGAAGTTCGCCGGCTACCTCGACGAAATGGCGATCAGCTCGTAGCAGTTGGTTGACGTTCACAGCGGGTCCGAGGCAAGTCACGGATTCTCCGGCGCGTCCGGATATTTCGTGACTTTCCGGGTACGCGGGTCAGGTACCGGTGAAGGTTCCGGTGACTTGCGATGTGGCCAGCGTCGCGTCGTCGATGGCGGTGCGCATGTCGCTTGCCGAGCCGCCCGACGACAGCAGCAGCGCTGTGTCGAGGTAGTGCACGGTGATGCGATATGTGTGCGTCGTTCCGGCGGGCGGGCATGGGCCGGTGTAGCCGGGGGCTCCGGACCCGTTGAGCGCGGCGACGGCGCCTTCCGGCGGTGTGTTCTCGGCGAGGCTGGTGGCGGCAGGTTTGATTCCAGCAATCGTCCAATGATCGAAACTGGCATCCTGGTCGATCAGCGTGATGGCGATCTCCTCGGTCCCCTGCGGAGCTGCAGACCAGCTGAGAGCGGGCGAGACATTCGCACCCTTGCATGTGTACCTGGGATCGATCGGTGCCCCGTCGCGCCACGGAGCTGTGACTGTCAACACCGACGCAAGCGGTGCGATCGTGCCGCCGACACCGTCGGTTCCGACAACGGTCGTGGACGGCTCGATTGGGCCCCCTGGTGCTGCTCCATCGGCGGCGGCGGTGTCGAAGAAGTCGTCCTCGGTCGCTGGCACGGTCGGCGCCGCGGTGGTGCTGACGCTGCCGTCCTGGCTGGGCAACGCCGGCCGCATCTCACGGCCGTCGTGACGGCAACCG
>JAENVT010000219.1 GCA_016650435.1 Ilumatobacteraceae bacterium | reverse complement strand
GATGTTGGTGGCGAGCTCACTGACCACGAGTGCATAGTCGCTAATCACGCTGTTCGCGGCTCCATGAGCGCGCAGCGTGCTGGTGACGAATTGTCGAGCAGCACGAGCACTCGTCGGTACAGCCTCGAAGGTCTGCTGCACACGGTCGATCGCGCTGGCGTTCATGCGTAACAAAGTGGGTCTGACGTCGTCGCAAGGCACGGAACTTGAGCGATGTGGGCGCGGCGCGGCGCGACGCCGTCACCGAAACAGCAAAATGGCCACATCACGGCCAGCTTGATACCCCGGCTGGCAGCGGTCGAAACCTCTGCGATGAGGTTTCATGGTGCCGCCGTTTTGGGTACCACGTTCATGCACGTTCTCCAGAGGTGCGAACAGGACGGAGGCCTCGGTTGCTAGCGGACATTTGGACCTTTCCCCCGTCTGCGGACGCAGTTCGGAATTTGATCGGCTACGCCGTCGTCGCGGTCAATGGCAGAGTCGGTACGATCGATGACCACTCTCTCCGGGCCGATTCGTGCTATCTCGTCGTCGGCACTGGATGGTGGATCTTTGAACGCAAGCGGCTCATTCCAGCAGGTCTGATCAGCTCGATCAGCGGGCCTGAGCACACGATCTATCTGGCGATGACCAAGCGCAGCGTCAGGTCGGCGCCGGTCTACAAGCCGATCGAGCATTCCAGCGCGTCAGGCCGTTACAACGACTTTTACGGCAATTCTTGAGCTGACCGTGCCAGGGACGCAACATCGTCGCCCGACGTACCGCGAGTTTTTGTTGGGTGCAGTTTTTCCTGTGTTCATCACCGTGGTGCTCAGCCCGATCGATGACTCTGCCAAGTACCGCCCGACGTCGTTGCTGCTGCTCGGGTGCGTCATCGCGGCATTCATTGCCGGCATCCGTGCGGCGTTGGTCTGTGCGGCGCTCAGCACGGTCGCGTTGTGGTGGGGATTCACGCCGCCCGAGCGATCATGGCAGGTTTCGACGACAGCCGACGCGGTGGGGATCGGTGTCTTTGTCGCCGCCGTTTCAGGAGTGATCATGCTCGTACGCCGACTCGACGAGGTTCGCCAATCCGAACGCTCCGACAGAGCGGAGACTGGTTTGGATTGGCATTGGAACACGACGGAGAACATCGTTCCCCGGGGACAAGCACAGAGGCTGATGCAACTGTCGGAGTCGTTGACCACGGCGGTCGATGAGCACCAGATCGCTGACTACGTGTGTTCGTTTCTCATCGACACCTTCGAAGGCCGAGCAACTGTTGCAATGCTCGAGGGCGACCTGCTCGTCGTTGCTGCCCTCGCCGGATTCGGCGCGGATGACGTCGCTCGCATCATTGGATCGCGAGTGATGCTTCAAGACGACAGCCCGATCGCCGAGGCGGCCCGCACCAATGCGCTTGTCGTGCAATCAGGGCGCGTGAACATCGACGAGAGGCGTCCCGAGCCGAACACAACCTGGTCTGATTTGCTGGAGCAAACGAGCGTGTCGATGCCGCTCCGTGCAGACCCGGCGGGCCTCGCTGTCGGCGTGATGCACGTTGGCTGGGCCGCGCCTCGGCCGATCACGGAAGCAATGACCACCCTTGCCGGGACGGTGTCGTCGCTCGTGACGCTGGCACTTGCCAGGATCGCCGCGACCCAGGCAGCGCATCAGGTCGAGTTCCGACGGGCACTCGACGCGATGCTCGACAACGTCACGGTTGCTCGAGCGGTGCGAGACGACGACGGCGAGATCGTCGACTTCGTCATCGAGTTTGTCAACAGCCCGAGCTCGAGCGGTGCTCGGCGCGGCACCGATGGGCTCGTCGGCCAATTGATCTGTGAGATCCATCCTGATTGGCGAGCGTCGGGAATGTTCGCTCGGCTCGGCGAGGTCGTCGAGACCGGAATCCCGTATCAGGGTCATCGCGTGCAGTACGCCGATCTCGCTCCGCGAGAGGGTGACGATTTCGTCGGCAAGCGGAGGCAGGCTTACTGGACACTGCAGGTCGCCAAGCTCGGCGACGGATATATCTCTTCTTCGCGCGATGTCACCGAAGTGGTTCTGGCCGAGGAGGCGTCCCGCGCTGCCGCCCTGCAGGCTGCAGTGGAACTCACTGCGATCGGCCTGCTGCAGGCTGCGGCGCTGCCTACTCGACTTCCCGAACTGAATGGTGTGCGCATCGCCGCGGTGTACGAGCCGGCGGACCCGCGCCAACCGGTCGGCGGTGACTGGTACGACGTGTTTGCACTTGACGACAACCAGATGGCGCTGGTGATCGCCGACGTAGCCGGACACGGGCACAGCGCTGCCGTGTTCATGGTGCAGGTTCGCAACATCTTCAGAGCTATCGCTGCCGAACACACCGAGCCCGGCGATGTCTTGATCCGAGCCAACAACGTGACGGCACGGCTGAACGAGCCCGACGGACCCTTCGTGACGTGTTGCTACGCGGTGCTCGACATCGCCTCGCGAACTCTGCGGTGGGCACAGGCCGGCCACTTCTCACCGCTGATCGTGGCGAACGGCGCTTCGACATATCTCACTGAACGGCCCGGGGCGCCCTTGGCCTTCTTCGAGGAGCAGAACTACCAATCGTCGTCGGTCGAGGTGCATCCCGGCGACCGAGTGTTGATGTTCACCGACGGCCTGGTCGAGCGGCGACGCGAGCACCTCGACATCGGGTTGGCCCGGCTGGCCACGCTCGCCGCCTTGCATGCCGGCCTGCCCCCACAGGAGTTCGTCGAAACGCTCGCAGCATCGGTCACTCAGCGCTTCGACGACTTGGCCCTGGTCTGTGTCGACTTCCTCGGTGACTAGTCGATGGTCAATCGGCCGGTCGGGTCATGGCCAGTAACGCATCGCCGATCGACGACGTGCCGGCGTCTTGTTGCTCGATCAGTTCAGCCAATGAAATGCCCTGTTCCTCTGCCTGATGCACAAGCTTGGCAGCCGCGTCGTATCCGATACGTGGTGCCAAGGCGGTGACGATGGCGGGGGACCGTTCGGCGTTGCGCATCATCCGATCACGATCAACCTCGATGCCGCGGATGCATCGCGTGTCGAGCAGCGACGCCGCGTTGGCGAGGAGGTGCGTCGATGACAACAGGCTGCGCGCAGTGATCGGCATCGCCGTGTTGAGTTGCAGCGTCGACATCGTCGCTGCGAACGTCATCGTTGCGTCGTTGCCGACAACCTGCGCTGTCACCTGTTGGACCATTTCCGGGATGACAGGGTTCACCTTGCCAGGCATGATCGAACTTCCCGCCTGCAGTTCGGGCAAGGTGATCTCACCCAGGCCACCATGTGGCCCGGACCCCAGCAGTCGCAGATCACCGGCGATCTTGTGCAGCGACAAGGCGACAACTTTCAACATGGCGCCGGCCTCGACCATCGCGTCCTGGCTGGATTGAGCCTCGAAGTGGTTGCCGGCTTCGATGAAGGTGAATCCGGTCCGCACGCTCAATCGTTGAGCGACCATCGAGCCGAAGCCGCGGGGCGCATTCAGACCGGTGCCGACCGCTGTGCCACCGATGGGGAGTTCGGCAAGGCGCGGAAGCATTGCCTTGATGCGCTCGGACGACAGTTCGACTGCCCTCGCCCATCCACTGACCTCCTGACCGAAGGTCATTGGTACGGCGTCCATGAGATGAGTCCGTGCCATCTTGACGGTCTCTTGGTGGCGACCGGAGAGATCCAGCAGTGACGCCCGCAGCGAGTCGAGAGCGGGCAGCAGAGCCGCGGTGAGCTGCAACACCGCAGCCAGGCGCGCCGCCGAAGGAAACGTATCGTTGGATGACTGGGATGCGTTGACGTGATCGTTGGGATGAACTTCGTCACCGAGTATTTCCGCCGCACGATTGGCGATCACTTCGTTGATGTTCATGTTGGTGCTCGTACCCGAGCCGGTCTGGAAGACGTCGACCGGGAACTGATCGGCCATCTTGCCGCCCACGATCTCGTCGGCAGCCTGGCGAATCGCCGAGGCCATCGATTCGCCGATGATCCCGAGCTCGTTGTTGACGGCCGCGGCCTCCGCCTTGATCATCGCCAATGCTTCGATCAACGGCTGCGGTATTCGGTCGCCCGATACGGGAAAGTTGTCGATGGCCTTTTGCGTCTGCGCGCCCCAACGATGAGTCGACGCCACGACTACTCGCGTTCAGCTATCGGCGAGGGTGAGTGCAGTGACGTCGGCAATGCCCTTGATCTTAGTGAGCCTTCGGACGTGGGCACCGGAATCCGGCCACGCCGCCGTGTTGGTCATCAACGTGACGACCCCATCGTTCACGGCAAGGTCCTTCAATGCCGGATCGCGACGGAGGACGGGATCGGATGTCACTGCAGCGCGTACCTTGGCCTCGGTGATCCAGTCGGCCAATGGACGGGTCTGACGTTGCCGAACGGCTCGACGCAAGAACTCGGTCCAACGCATCACATCTTTGCGGTTGACCCACGCCGCCGTTGCCACGGCAGCGAGCCACATCGGTCGGATTCGGCGACGAACGATTCGGGGAATCATGGAGGGCTCCTTGGTGTGCGCCACTGCACGTCAGCGACCGTTCCCTTGTACCCAGGCGGTTGATTGCTCAAACTCGGCCCGGTTGGCCTCAGGCTGATCCAGGCTGGTCTTCCTGGAGGAGGTCGCGCAGCTGCACAAGGCTCGACGCGATCAACCGACCGACGTGAACTTGGCTCGTGCCGATCTTGTCGGCGATCTGGGCTTGGCTGAGCTCCTCGAAAAACCTCAAGTAGATGATCTGACGTTGTCGGGGACGAAGCCGGTCGAGCAGCCCGGCAATGACCTCACGATTCAGAATTGCGTCGAGATTAGAGTCGACCGAAGGCGTGTTCCTGCCGGTCTGATCGAGTGTGTGGGCGCGGTAGGCGTTGTTCGCCTCCAGCGCCTCGATCACAGCCTCCTCGGGGATCTTCATCCGCTCGGCTATCTCCGAAATTCGTGGCGATCGCTGCAATTCCTTCTGCAGCGCTTCGATAGCGGCGTTGACGCCAGGGCGAAGATCCTTGGCGCGGCGCGAGACGTGGACGCCCCAGGTGTGATCACGGAAGTAGCGACGCAGTTCGCCCATGATGGTCGGGGTTGCGTAGGCGCCGAACGGAACGCCGTGCGATGGGTCGAACCTGTCGATGGCATTCAGCAAGCCAATGCGCGCCACTTGCACGAGATCGTCGAACGGCTCGCCGCAATCGGCAAACCGCCGGGCCCCACGGGTCGCAAGCCACGAGGTGTGCTCGGCGATCTCGTCGCGAAGGTTTTTGTCGCGGTAGGTCGAGTACTGCTCGAACGATTCACGCAGCCAGCGATCGTCACTTTCCGATTGGCTGGAAAGCGCGTTCACGTGATCGAGGCGTAAGCCACTGCCGCCCAGATGTGGGCTCGATGGTCGACCAATTCGATGCCGTGAGCGGTGCAGACCCCGGCCAGCACCGTGCGGCACAACAACAGATCGGGGTGCTCGGCGTCGAACGACGTGACGGCGGTATGCCCGCGCACGGTGAATGAGCGTTGCTCGATGGCGAACTCGACCTCGATCGCGTGACCGCCGCCGTGCTCGATGAGCGCCAGCAGCACCTCGCTGACGGCGATCTTGATGTCGTCGATCTGATCGACGGTGAAGCCGGCCATGCCGGCGATCCCGCTGGCAGCCAAACGAAGAACACGAGATAGCGCCGGATCGGGCGGCAACCGAAGAGTGACCGGACCGACAACTGTTGGCTCAACCACGACTTGGCTCGATGGAGAAGTGCTCGGTCGTGCCGGTGATCTCGAGAAGCCGAAGTACCTCCGAACCAACATGGCGAAGAACAACGTGGGCGCCACGAGTTCGAGCGCGGCGGCTGGCGCCGAGCAGGCTTCGCAAACCCGACGAGTCGATGAAGAAGACGTCGGCGAGATCGATCACGACAGCCCCGTCGCCCTCGCGATCGAGAATCGCGGCCTCGAGAATCGGACCTCCGGCGACGTCGATATCGCCATGCACGACGATCACACCTTCTGGGCCATTGTCGACGGTGAGCGAATCCTGGTTTCCCATCTCAGTCAAGGGGTCCTCCTGTTGGCAGAATTTTTGCAGCGTGATTGGGGTGTGTTCGGAGACACGCTACGTGGCGCGGCCGACATCGCAGTTCAGCTGGTGAAACATGACTCCGGAATTTTTCTACGGGCGATGTTTAGTCCACTACCGATTGCGGTATTAGACGGCCACACACTGATTTCCACAACGGAGGGCCAGGCGAAGACGGGCAGTGCGATGAGCACTTCTCGCGACTCGCCGAGTCCAAACGATCCTGTCTCGTCGTTACCCGTCCCCAACGGCGACAGGCACCGGGTCACGACGATGGCCATGGCTTCACGCCGAGGCCATCGTCATGACCTCGATCTCTTGCAATAGATCTCGCTAGTCCCAGCGAGCGCTGAAACCCCATCAGCGATCCGAACATGCCCAGCCCGATCCGTCTCCGGGCCGGGCATGTTTGCGTTTCACGGGCGTGTGCCCATTGCTTTCAGCCACCTGACGTGCGACCTGATTGCCCGCCATGGTGTGGCGTGGCTGTAGATCGTGAGCTCGCACGCGTTGCACGCCCGCTTCAGGCGTCTGGCAACGAGCGGGTAGACGGTGTGCGGCAGGCGGGGAGCGAGGTGATGCTCGACCTGGAAGTCGAGACCGCCCATCAGCCAGTGCAACGCTCCGGCGCCGAGCTTGGTGCGGCAATGCACGTCTACCGTGGTTCGCAGTTGGTGGGCAATGAAGTCTTGGCCGCGGCGCGGGGTGTCCGCTGCTGGAAAGGCAGCAGGTTCTGCACAATGGGCCAGTTGGAACATCGTCGCTAGCAGAAGGCCAACAGTCCACGAGATGGCCAGGTAGAACGTCAGCACGACCCACCACCGGTGGTACACCAGTGGCAGGGCGATCGCCCACCCGGCATGCAGTATTTTGCCGAAGGCGATCATGCCGACATCGCGCCGCCGCGGCTGCCGGGCAAAACGCTGGTGACCGATGCCATGGTTCTTCAGGTCGACGAAATCGGAGATCAAGAACCACTGCAGCGTCAGAAATCCGTACAGCACCCATATGTAGAGGTGCTGGTAGCGATGCCACGGCCGCCACGGCTGGTCCGGCGCGAGGCGGGCGAACGGCGCCTGGTCGATGTCTGCATCGAACCCCACCATGTTGGTGTTGCCGTGGTGCAAGTTGTTGTGCTTGAACCTCCAGATCCACGAGCTCGCGCCCAGGAGATCGCCGGTGAAGCCGGCCAGACGATTGACGAGACGCGAGGTGCTGAACGAGGCGTGGTTGGCGTCGTGAAAGACGCAGGTAGCCGCCGCGGTCAAGGCGATGACGAGCACGACCGTCGCCATGAGCTTGCCGATCACCGAGGAGTTGGTGGCGACGAGGTACCAATAGCTGGAAACCGCCATCGCGGCGATCACGACCGCTTTCAGATGCAGGTGCCGCCGTGCTACGACGAGCTCTCTCAGGGACGGACGAACCGCTTCGGTCAATGACATTTGATCGCGGCTTAATCGATCAGGACGTGGCGCAATCGTCTCCATGCCCTCGCTCCTTCGACGCTGGTCGAATAATCACCAGCCGAGGTTTGGGGCAGGCATGCCACCCGAGATCGAGCGACACAATGACCATACCTTGGCTAGGTCGCTCGACCGCTGCGTACGGCTCAGATTTAAGCGGTTTCTCTCTGTTCGTTCGCCGGCGTGCCTGGTATCGTGCGCAGATACGTCTTTGCAGCGCCTGATCCGGTCCAGACCATGCCGTCCGCAATGTGCAAGGAGCGGGAGGCACGGTCTGTGTAACACCTTGATTTGTAGTCGCGGGCAGGCTCAATTGGACGTGGAACCGTCGATTTGCAGCGCCCGCCGGACTCGGGCCTTTGCCACAGGTCCCCACACCGCACTCGCGACAGCGGATATTGTCGCGAGACGACTGCGGCTCGTCGATGACAGACATGAACCAGGAGAAAGGTGCAACTCCGATGGTAGATGACGCCGAACGCCGCGCCTTGAACAGGCAGGCCCTTACCGCAACCACATTTGTAGAAATCGTCGACACGCTCGTCGACGACTTCGACGTGATCGAGGTCCTTACTCTCCTGACTTCGCGCAGCGTCGAGTTGTTGGAGGCCGCTGCCGCCGGAATCCTGCTCGCCGACAGCGATGGCCAGCTCAGGGTCATCGGAGCCTCGACCGAGCAGGTCGGTCTGCTCGAGTTGTTCCAGATCCAGAACGACGAAGGTCCGTGCCTCGACTGCTACATCACCGGAGCCATCGTGCGCAGCTCCAGCCTCGATGAGGTCTCCCCGTGGCCACGGTTCGCGGCCGAATGTGTGAGTGCAGGTCTTCCCTCGGTGTGTGCTGTACCGCTTCGCCTCAAGGATCTGACCTTGGGTTGCCTCAACTTGTTCATGTCAGAACCCATCGGGCTCTCCGACGCCGAGATCTCACTCGCCCAGGCACTTGCCGACGTCGCCAGCATCGCGATCGTCCAGGATCAAGCCAGCCGCCAAGCAGCGATCCGCGAGGGACACCTCCAGCATGCGCTGACCAGCCGCATCTCGATCGAGCAAGCCAAGGGAATGATCTCGGAGCGCGGCCACGTCGATATGGACGAAGCGTTCACCCGATTGCGGTCGTACGCTCGCAACAACAATCGTGGCCTCACCGAGGTCGCCGAGTCGCTGGTGGCAGGCGGGATCAGCGTCGAGTCGGTTTGGGACAGGCGCCGCACGCCGCCCCCTCCACCGGTCACAAAGAAGGCCTGAATCATTGGCGCTAGGTCATATGGCCCAGTTGTGCCTCGATCATTCCGGGTGTACGGTGCCTGGCGGAGCGAAATCTCGCTCCAGCCGCGTTGCTCCGGTCCTTGGTTGCGCCCTCAATGATTGAGGAGACACCACGTGCGCACCAGGGACATGCGTATCGAAGCAACACCGACGTCATTCGGTGACTCGGACGATTCATCTTTCACACTTCGCGTGCGGAAGCGCCGCGGCCACCGGGTAGTGGAGATCGGTGGTGAACTCGATATCGCTACTTCTAACACAGCACGCCAGGCGTGTCTCGAGGGTCGTGGCAAGGTCGTCGTGGTCGAGATGGCCGACATGACGTTCATGGATTGCTCCGGATACGGCGGTTTGGTCGCCGCCCGTCATATCCTGCAGGCCGGCGGCGGCTCGCTGACGCTGAGCCACCAGACCGGGCAACCGGCCGAGCTCCTCGTCATGATCGCCCTGCTCGAGCCCGACAGCTAACTGCGTACATATCGCCACGTCACATGTCGATGGCGTTGCGTGTGGTCTCGACCAGTTCGGCGAATTCTTCGAGGGCGGAGTCACCGATCGAACCGTAGATGGGCGCGACGATCCTCGATGTCACACGCTCCGCTTCGGCTCGCGCTTCGCGACTGGCGTCCGGGTCGCCGAACGGACCGGTCCAACCGAGATGCTCTGCCCACACGGGTCCGCTCCGCGGTGCAGGCGCAGGTGAGGCCAGCACGGCGTCGAGCGGGGTGATCCCGCACGCGTTTACGGCGATGATGTGTGCGCCGCCGCGCATTTCGCGCAGCACGTGCATCGTCAGCGCGACGCGACCGTTGACATCGTCGGGTTGCGGCTGAGCGCGCCACCCGGCGAACAGCGTTCCGATCGAGGAATCAGCGGCTTCGGCGATGCGCCGGCCCAGCTCATCGAGCCGCGTCATGCGCGCTTTGTCGAACTTGGCCAGCTCAGTCGATCCCCACCTGCAGCACAGTGCGGCGTAGGCGTCGGCAACTTGCCGGTGGGTGAGACCATCCGGCAGCGATTCCCATGCCTCACGAACGCGTTGAGGCGCGAGAAAGGCGAGGCCCGCTGCAGCGACATCCGCGTCGCCGTCTCCCAGTACGCCGGCGCGGCCGACGATCCACAGGTCGGCTCCGGATTGCATTCCGAGATCGACTGCGAGTCGATCGGCGAGTGGTCCTGTCATCCAGCCGCGAACGAACTGTTGGATGGGCTTCAACACCCGCTGGACCTGGTCGGCGACAGTCACGGTCGTCATCGATGTGCTCTCCTCAGTTGCGGGCGATTGGTGCGACAGCGTCGTGCCACTGGATCCATGCTGCGAGATGTTCGCCTGGCGTCGAATATCCACCGCCCATGGTGGACACACGCAGATGCGTGGCTCCCAACTTTCGAAAGGCCGTCGCAGTGTCGATCCACTTCTGCGGATCGTCGGCGGCGGCGATGCGCATTCCGCACTCGATTCCCAACGCGTTCGGATCGCGGCCGGCCGCAGCGGCGTATCCGCGCAGCCGTTCCAATGCCCCCGCAAGCTGGTCGCCTGGCGGGAACTGCGGCATCCAACTGTCCGCAAGACGGCCGGTG
>JAENVT010000218.1 GCA_016650435.1 Ilumatobacteraceae bacterium | reverse complement strand
GTTGATCGCCTCCCACGCCAACTCCGCCAGCATCCGCGTCGCCACACCCTTGCGTTGCCGGTCGGCAGCGACCGCGATGTTGGTGACGTGTGCGTCGCCGACGACGAACATCAAACCCGCGTAGCCCACGACCGTGGCACCGGCCCGAGCGACGATGTAGTATCGGTCGCTGCCGCGAGCCAGTTCGAGCTCGCTCTGGAAGACGCCACGTGACCACGGCTTCGGATACGACACCTGCTCAATGGCCAAGATGTCGGCCAGATGCCGGCGACGCAGCGGCTCGATGACGAAATGCTCGTCTGCATCACCTCGTGACAACAGCCGTGACAGCACGCTCATCGTCCACCCCGCGACGCCGACGCGCGAGTCGACCAGTTGATCTGGGCGTCGGGAGCGCGCAGGTAGAGCGGCTGGATCTCCCACGGGTTGACCCACTCCTCGCGCAAGGCACGAGCATGCGCCAATTGCACCAGCGGTGCGGCCGAAGGATGCGACAGGAACTGCTCGGCAAAATCACAACGCACGACTGCCGAGATCTCCTCGCGGTACCGCAGGGCGCCATCGCCAACGCACACCCTGTCGTGGCCGCGCGCCATCAACTCGCCGATCAAATCCTCGACGGAGCCACACCGCGGTTGGCCGAGCCGCTGCACTCCACCTGGCACGGGGCGATAGAAGGCCGAGAACAACTCGCCCTTACGGGCGTCGATCACGGCGGCAACCTCTCGGCCACTCTGACGCAATGGGAAGGCGAGCAGATCGAGTGAGCTGATGCCGATCATCGGCACGCGCAGGGCCTGGGCAATGGCCTTGGCCGCAGCAAGACCCACACGCATTCCAGTGAACAGGCCAGGCCCGACGTCGACTGCGATGGCCCCGAATTCCGACATTTCGACGTCGGCTTGCTTGCAGACAAACTCGATGGAGGGAATCAGTGTTTCGGCGTGGCGCCGGCCGCGGCAGACCTCGAACATTGCCAGCACACCTTCGTGACCCCCGATGGCCACGCTGACCTGTTCGGTCGCAGTCTCGATGCCGAGTATCAACATGCGAATCCCCCCAGCCGGCGCTCGATCTCATCCCAGCGCGCAGCCCATGCCCGACCGGCCGCGCTGATCGCGATGTTGCGGGCCTCGCTGTCGGCCTCGTCGAACTCCAGGCGCACCAGCACGTGATCGCCCAACGTCCCAGCGACCACGTCACCCCATTCGACCATGACGATGCCGTCGGACTCGAGCAGTTCGGCAAGCGCCAGATCGGCAACCTCGTGGTGGGTCGTCAGCCGATAGATGTCGGCGTGGTGCAACGTCACTCGACCTGCGGGATAGCTGTGGATCAGGGTGTAAGTCGGCGATGTGATCGGCTCGGTCACGCCGATCGCCTGGCCGAAACCCCTGGCGAAGGCCGTCTTGCCGGCGCCCATCTCGCCGGCAAGCACGATGAGATCGCCTCGCCGAGCCAAGCCCGCCAGAGACGCGGCGATGGCAAATGTCGTCGCCAGCGAGTCGGAACGGAGATGCAACATGGCCGCCGATGATGCTAGAGGTTCACGCCGCTGTGTATCGCCGGTCGATGCGCGCCGATATCCCGCAGACGATCTCGTACCCGATCGTGCCGAGCCGATCGGCCCATTCTGTGGCCAAGATCGATTCATCGCCTTGTGAACCGATCAGCACCGCTTCATCGCCGACGGCGATCTCGTCGCTGCCGCAATCGACCATGACGTGGTCCATCGTGACGACTCCGACGATGGGCCGTCGTCGGCCGCCGATCAACACCTCGCCGCCGGCCGCGAACAACCGACGAGGCACACCATCGGCGTAGCCGAGCGGGAGCGTTGCCACGGTCGCATTGCTGGTGAACCGATGCCTCAGCCCGTAGGAGATGCGATCACCGGCGCTGACCTGTTTGACGTGCGACACGCGGGCACGCAGTGACAGCGCCGGACGCAAGGCCGCCGCGGGCTGGTCGAGCGCGGCCCCAGGCGAGATGCCGTAGACGGCGATACCGACGCGCACGAAGTCGAAGCGGGATGCCGGGAGCGCAAGAGTCGCCGCCGAGTTGGCTGCGTGAGCGAGCGGGGGTTGATGCCCAGCGAGCACGAGTGCGCTCAACACCTCGTTGAGCGATCCGATCTGCATTGCGTTGTACGGATCGTGCGGTTCGTCGGCGACGGCCAGGTGCGTGAACACGCCTGCCAGCCTGACCGCTGGCGATGCGGCGATGGCCGCGGCAAGTCCCAAGGCGTCGGTGGTGGCAGCGCCAACTCGGCGCATGCCCGTGTCGATCTTCAGATGTACTGGATGCTGATGTCCGCCGGCAACCGCGATCGCCTCCACCTGGGCGTAGGAATACACCGTTAGATCGAGGCCGGCGCGCACCGCGCTGGCCAATTCCGTCGGCGGTTGCTCGCTGAGTACCAGAATTGGGCAGTCGAGACCTGCGTCGCGCAATTCCATCCCCTCTTGCACCAACGCCACGCACAGCCCGCGGGCACCGCCGTCCAACGCGGCGCGCGCTGCGGGAACGGCGCCGTGCCCATACCCGTCGGCCTTCACGACTGCCCACAGCGCTGCGGGCGCGGCCACCGCGGCCAACACTTCGACGTTGTGGCGGATCGCGCCGAGATCGATCTCGGCCCACGCCCAACGGCTCACAACAACTCTTCCAGCACCGCCGGAATCAAATCGGGCAGGTCACTGGCGACCAGGCCGTGTCGTTGACCTCGCCGGCCGGCTTGACCATGCAACCACGCCCCGGCCGCCGCGGCCTGCAACGGTTTCATGCCGCTGGCCAACAACGCACCAATGATCCCGCTGAGCACATCGCCGGTACCGGCTGTCGCCAACCTGGCGTCGCCCGCAGTGACGACGAGGGCGGCACCACTTGGGTCAGCGATGATGGTGGCGGCACCCTTCAACAAGACCGTGCACCCGCTGTCGGCAGCCAACCGTCGAGCGGCCACCATTCGATCGGCACCAGGCTGGCTACCCGACAACAGCGCGTACTCGCCATCGTGCGGAGTCAAGATGGTGGGAACGCGGCGGCGGCGCAGGAGCGTCGCGGCGCCCTCCGAGCTCCAACCCAAGGCGAACAGCCCGTCACCATCGATCACCATCGGCAGCGGTGCCTCGACGACGAGCTTGCGAATGTTGGCAGCGGTGTCATCGGATCGTCCCAGCCCGGGCCCGACGACGATCGCATGAAATCGGTCGAGCGACGCCAGCGCGGCATCGGCCCAGGATGTGCTGGGCAGTGGTCGCTGGACGATTTCGATGGGAGCCTCGGCCAGCGTCATGCCGGGGATCGACAGATGCACCATGCCGGCACCGGAGCGCATCGCTGCGTGCGCAACCAACCGTGGCGCCCCAGTCATGGTCGAACTGCCGGCTATGACCCGCACCGCGCTGCGCCACTTGTGTGCATATTCGTCGCGCTCCGGCCACCATCCGACGACATCGGCTGCCTGGACGAGGTTGGCTCGCGCCCAGCCGATGTCGAGCCCGATGTCGGCCAGTTCGAGCTCGCCGGCAAGGGCGCTGCCCGGTGGCATCAGCAGACCCGGTTTCAACGCGGCGAACGTGATCGTGCGGGTGGCGATCAACACGTCGCCGGCGATGTCGCCGGTCAGTGCGTCGACACCGCTGGGCACATCAACCGCGAGGACCGGTGTGTCGCCGACGTCGGGCGGCCTCCACGTGCCATGGAATCCAGTGCCGTAGGCGGCATCGATCACCAAATCCGCAGGTGGCAGCTTCGACGGGCACGATGAGGCGTCGAACACTCGTACCCGCGCGCCCTTGGCCGCGAGATGCCGGGCGGCGACGCGGCCGTCGGCGCCGTTGTTGCCTGTGCCGCACAGCACGTTGACAGTGCGGCCGTAGGCGCCTCCGAGCATGCGCAATGCCGCCCACGACACGGCTGCACCCGCCCGCTCGACGAGGACGTGCGACGGCACCGGCGCGGCAGCGTCGATCGCGGCCATTTCCTCCGGCGTAACGATCGGCAGCATGCCGATGAGGCTACGTCACGAGGCGACGACGTAGGCGATGGCGACCTGGTCGGTGTGGGTGATCGACAGATGCCACGTTTCGATCCCTCGCTCATGTGCCAACTCGGCAGCTCGTCCGGTGACGTTGAGATGCGGCTCTCCGCTTTCGAGGCGATCGACCCACACCTCGTGAAAACCGAAGGCACCAAGGCCAAGGCCCATTGCCTTCATCACGGCTTCTCGCGACGCAAACCTGGCCGCCAGCGATGGCACCGGGTCGGCCTTTGGCGCAACGTAGGCAAGTTCGTGCTCGGTGAACAGCCGTTCGCGCATCGATGGCGTGCGTTCCAATGATCTACGGAATCGCTCGATGTCGACGGCGTCGACTCCGATGCCGCAGATCACGAGCGCCACTGGTCAGCTGCCTCGGAGATCGGGGCAATCAGCAGATCTGCGACAGAGAACTCGCCCAGCAGATCGTCGCGGAAGACGCCCTCGGTCTCCGACACCCAGTCGACCAGGCGGTCGTAACGATGGTCGTATCCCTGCAATACGCCACGCATGACCGCAGCGGGCAGTCGGTCATGAAATTGCACGTGCAACAACGTGATGCCGATGCACACACCAGCCTTGACTTCCGGCACGAAGATGACCGTGCGACCATCGCTGCGTCCTCGCGCGACCAGGACTTGGCGCTCGGCGGCGACACGACGCTTGGTACCGACCAATTGGGGAT
>JAENVT010000217.1 GCA_016650435.1 Ilumatobacteraceae bacterium | reverse complement strand
GAGCGCAACGTCGCGGTGCACGGGCTCGACATCGTCGACGGTCTCGATGACTTCTACTCCACCGTCGCCGGGTTGTTCGCGACTGGTGTGATCACCGGCCTCAAAATCGTCGCCCGCTGATTGCCGGCGGCGTTGTCGGATGGCGCTTCTGGTCGCGGCACCACCGTCGCTGAGACGGTCAGCGTGTGACCACCCGCGTGTCAATGGGCCCACACCAGGATCGAGCGGATCGAGCGGAGTTTTGCCCCCTTATCCCGCCTTGCTGTCGAACTCAGCAAGCGGCGGGTTCGGCCTCGACGAGGTTGTCGCAGAACGTCGGGCCGTTGGCAAGGTCACCGAGAGAGTCGCTGGTGAGTGAGTTGACTCCTCCCGACTGGGGATCCGTCCCCCACCTCCCGAATGGGATGGCAATCGTGCCTGCGGGGACGTTGTCCGTGACCGATGCGATCAGTCGAATCCGGCCGAGGTCGTTGTACACCGAGATCTCCATCCCTTCGCCGATCTCGCGAGCCGCGGCGTCATCGGGGTGTATCTCCGCGGTCGCACGCGGTTCTGCGTTGAGCATCACCGGCAGGTTCCCGTACGAGCTGTTGATCGAGTAGTGACGTTTGAGGGTCAGAAGCCGCAGCGGGTACCGGCTGTCGGCGTTTGGCGTCCGGGCGGGTGGGCGGTACTCCGCGACCGGGTGCAGCCCGGCCGCTGCAAGTTCGTTGTTCGAGAACGCGAATGTGGAATCGGACGCGACGGCGGTTCCAATCGGCGGGCCGACACGTATGAATCCTTCCGTGCGTAGCTCCTCAGAGGTCAGGCCTGCGGCGGCTGCGGGTGAGTCGCTCAGTGCAAGCTCCATGAGTTGGTGATCATCGAGCTGGAACACCTCGTCTGCGAAACCCAGCCTGGCTGCCAGGAGTCGGGTTACTTCGGCGTTGGATTTTGATTCGCCCACCGGATCGATGGCTGCCTCATTCCATGAAAGGAACGAGAAGCCCCACGAACCGACGAGATCAGGATGCTCCAGCATCGTCGTCGCAGGAAGAACGATGTCGGCGTATCGGGCGGTGTCGGTCACGAACTGGTCGTGGACGACAGTGAAGAGATCCTCTCGTTTGAGTCCTTCCACAACCTTCTGCTGATCAGCGGCAATGACCGCTGGGTTGCTGTTCCAGACGTAGAGAGCACGAATCGGGGGATCCATCGTTGGATCGGTGAGGACCCGGCCGAGCTGGATCATGTTCACTTCCCGCGTACCGGCGGGGGAGAGGTCGGGGCGGCTGAGGGCCGACAGGTTCGTTTGCCCGATCGAGACAGCTCCGGCGATGCCGCCGGACGGCCACCGCCACTGACCGGTCAGCGCCGGCAGGCATTGGATGGCTCGCAACGCGGAACCCGATCCGGTCGATCGCTGCATGCCGACTCCGAGCCGGATCGCCGCGGGCCTGGCGCTCGCGTACAGACGAGCGAAGTCGACGATGTCCGCCGCAGGAACACCCGTCTCAGTCGCAGCCCGTTCAGGTGTCCACGGTCCGACCGCCGCTCTGTAGGCATCGACATCGGTCGTGTGGGCCGCGAGGTATGCAGCATCTTCGAGCCCCTCACTGAAGATCACGTTGGCCACTGCGAGGGCGAGAGCACCATCGGTACCCGGGTTCGGGCGGAGATGGAGATCGGCATAGCGCGTCGTTCGGCTCCGATAGGGATCCACCACCACCAGTTCGGCACCGTTCTCCTTGCGGGCCCGCCGAATCAGTTCCCATGTGTGAATCGAGGTCGAGACCGGGTCCATCCCCCAGACCACGACCATCTTCGCGTCGGGCAGGTTCTCCGGGTCCGACCACGGCCAACGGGTGATACCCGACAGCGCGAACCACTGCGGTCCACAAATCGATCGCTCCAGCCGGGTTGCACCGAGCCGGTTGAACAGCGCCTGCGTCGTCCCAAAGGCGTCGAGCAGTCCCATTGACCCGAGATACGAGTAGCCAAGGATCGACGTCGGACCCAGCTCGCCCGAAACCTCCGACCAGCGCGTTGCGATCTCGTCGAGCGCCTCGTCCCACGTGATCGCGGTGAACTCGCCGCTCCCCTTTGGCCCACTTCGCCGCAGCGGCGTGAGCAGTCGATCAGGGCTGTAGACGCGCTCGAGATATCGGTCGACCTTCACGCAGAGATGCCTGCCAGTGATCGGATGAGAGCGGTCCGCCGTGATACCGACGGCTCGGCCGTCGGCGTCAACCGTGACCAACGCGCTGCAAGCATCCGGGCAATCGTGAGTGCATGTCGTTCGTACCAGGCGGTCGGTCATGTCTCGAGGCCGATGTTACGGAAGAACCAGAACGAGCTCGTCAGCCACAGCACCACCAACGTCGTGAACAGCAACCCTCCGACTACAGGAATCGCCCACCGCGGCATCCGACTGGACCGGACGGCGAGGATCTTCGTCACGAACGCGCCATAGAAGGCACAACCGAGAATCGAATGAACGAACTGCCGGCCGTTGGCTTGCCCAGGATTGAATCCGAGCGAGAACAGGCAGTGGTAGGCGACCGGCAACGACACGAGGAGCGCGAGCGTGCCGGACAGGCGATGGGCGGGTCCGACCCAGCTTGGCGCCGGGCCGCCGGGAAGTTTGCCGAACATCCACAGCCCGCCGAACAGCTGGGCGATCGCCAGAACCACGACAAGAGTGGCTGCCCACGCCTTGAAGTGAATGGTGTCCGAGAAGAACAACTTGAGCGTGGTGTTCGATGGATCGTGTACCCGTCCGAACACACCCACAGCGACAGCGACGCATGCGCCTGCCAAAACGGCTCCAGCAAAGACGAGTGAAGAATCTTGCCTGCCGTCTCGTTGGGTTTCGGCATCCATGTCCAACCCCCTGTTGTCTGTTCGACGTTGCCGGAATTGTCGCACAACGGTCGAACACCAAGCTCCACGTCGAAAGCTCGCGCCGCGATCGTCGTGGTAGCACTACTCGGCGGCGGAGGCTCCCATCCTTGTGCGATAGGTCGACCTTTGCTCCAATTGGTACGTGAGGAGGCGATGAGCTCGGTCCCGGTCGGTAGCTCGGCGTTCGTGTGGTCCTGGTCGCGAGCTTCGTTGCGCCGGAACTGGTCCGCGCTCGCAGGCATCGCCCTGCTGCTGGGTTTGATCGGAGGCGTGTCGCTGTTCGCCGCAGCGGGTGCGCGCCGCACACAGTCCGCCTATCCAAGGTTCCTGCGTTTCGCGAACCCGTCGACGATGGCCGTCGACGTTGGAGGTCTCGACGCGGAGGGCTACGAGGCGCTGGCTGCGATCAGCGATCTTCCAGAAGTGGCTCAGGCGAGGGCGTACGCCGCTTTCTACGTCGCGCCATGGGTTGACGGTCAGCCGGACCTGTCGCAGAACTTCGAGGCCATTGGCAGCATCGACGGGAGATATTTCAATCAGGATCGATTCACCGCGTTGAAGGGTCGGCTTCCGGATCCCAACCGTGAAGATGAAGTGGCAGTCAACGAGGAGAGCGCCAAGCTGTACGGCTATCACGTCGGTCAGAAGATCGACTTCGCCACGGTGAGCCGTGAGGACGTCGAATCGGCCGACAGCGCGTCGGCGCTGGCTTTGCAACCACGTCTGATGACACACGCGACCATCGTCGGCGTCGGCGTCTTTATCGAGGAGGTGCTGCAGGACGACACCGACCGATCACCACTGGTGCTGTTTACGCCCGCGTACGTCCGCGCAGCAAAGGGGCTGGAGCTATACGCCTGGCAAGGTCTGGTGCTGCGCCACGGCGACGCCGACAACGCTGCGGTCCAGCGAACGATTACCGAGTGGTCAGGCGGCGGGCCACAGATCTTCCGGGTCACGTCCGTCGACACATTTCACGCCCTGCAGGCGACCCGCCCGGTGTCGTTGGCGCTCGCCGTGTTCTCCCTCATTGCTGCCGTGTCGTGCATTGTGCTCGTCGGCCAGGCCTTGTCGCGGCACGTGCGCGGCCAACGTGAATCGCTCGAAGTCGCCCGATCGATCGGCGCCGGACCAGCTTCGATCGCGTGGGCGACCCTGGTCGGTCCGGCGATCGCAATCGTTGTCGGTGCGTTCCTCGCAGTAATCGCCTCGGTGCTGGCGTCGCCGACGATGCCTATCGGTCAGGTCAGGCGCGTCGAGGTAGCTCGCGGCATCGATCTCGACTGGACTGTGATCGCCCTCGGAACCGGTGCTGTCGTGTTTTCGTTGATGACTGTGCTCGTTGTGGCCGTATGGCGTGAAGCTCCTCATCGAACGTTGGACCACACGAAGGTCGCCCCGGTGCGCCGCGTGGGCAGAGCGATCGACGCGGCGGGCCTTCCGGTCGCGGTGGCGGTGGGGACACGGTTCTCACTCGCGCCGGCTCGTCGGTCGCGTGTGCGCTCTGTGATGGCCAGTTCGGCCGTCGCCGTAGCAGCGTTGGTGGCGGCAGTGACGTTCGGCGCAAGCATGCGGCACCTGGTCGACCATCCCCGGCTGTTCGGGTGGGACTGGAACGTGGCAATGGTCGATGGCGGTGGCTACGGCAACACAAAGCCGGCCGAGACGCAGACAGTCTTCGCCGCCGACCCGAACATCGAATCATGGAGCGGGGCCTTCTATGGCGCCGACGACGTCAATGGCGTCAACGTCCCGCTGCTCGGCATGGAACCCTCCAGCGAGGTTGCGCCGCCAATTCACGAGGGTCGAATGATCGAACGGGCGGGCGAGATCGTGCTCGGCACTGCCACCCTCGAGCAGCTACACGTCCATGTCGGTGACACGGTCAATGCGTCGACCGGTCAACTCCGCGTGGTGGGTTCGGCGACATTTCCGACGATCGGTCTGGTCCACGGTGATCACACGTCACTCGGCATCGGCGGAATCGTGATCGCTCAGCAAGTGCCCGGTTTCGACCGCAATCTGCTGACGGCCGGCGACGGCACGGGCGCGGCGCAGACACCCGCTGCCGAGTACGGCCCAAACGTCCTGTTCGTGCGCTTCCGCCATGGCACGAACGAGGAGTCAGCCATCGAGCGGCTGAGGACCGAAGCCAACGAGATCTCCGACTACAACGAAGCTGCAGTCACACCGACACAACGGTCAGCCGAGATCGTCAACGCCGGCGACATCAGCGGCGCATCGTCGTTGCTCGCCTCCGCTATTGCTGCGTCGGCTGCCGCCTCCCTCGCGTTGGCATTGGCCGCGGAGGTGCGTCGTCGGCGTCGCGATCTGGCGTTGCTGAAGGCACTGGGGTTCAGTGGTCGTCAGCTCTCCACGGCGGTGGCTTCCCACGCGACGTCGATCGTGGCCACCGGGCTCGTTGT
>JAENVT010000216.1 GCA_016650435.1 Ilumatobacteraceae bacterium | reverse complement strand
TTGTTTTCCTGTGCGAATACCCAGATGTTCATGGTGCTCCTCAGATGACCTTCAGGTTCTCGAGGAACGCCACGATCTTGGCGTATCCCTCTCCGTCGTCTTCGATGATCTCGCCCGCCTTGCGGGCTTCGGCCTTGGTGACGTTGGCGATGGTCTGGCCGGCAGCATCCCAACCGACCGGCGTGACCCCGAGGTCTGCTGCGGTGACCGTCTCGACGGGCTTCGACTTGGCGGCCATGATCCCCTTGAAGCTCGGATAGCGCGGCTCGACAACGCCGGCGGTGACGCTGATGACGGCCGGCAGCGGGCAGGTCACTTCGTCGTAGCCCTCCTCGGTCTGGCGATTGACCTTCAGCGATCCGCCATCGACCACCACGTGCTTGGCGAACGTGACCGACGGAAGCCCCAGCACCTCGGCCATCTGTTCGGGCACTGTGCCCGTGTAACCGTCGCTCGACTCGGTCGCGGCGATGATGAGATCGGCACCACCGAGCCGGGTGATCGCCGCCGCCAGAACCTTGGCAGTGGTCAACGCATCGCTGCCCTGCAGGCTCGGATCGCTAATCAGAATTCCCTTCGCCGCTCCCATCGCCAGTGCTGTTCGCAACCCGCTGACCTCGTTGTTGGGGGCCATCGAGACCAGGCTGACTTCGCCGTCGCCCGCCGCCGCAACCAGCTGCAGCGCCATCTCGACGCCGTAGCTGTCAGACTCGTCGAGGATCAGCTTGCCCTCGCGTTTCAGGGTGTTGGTCGAGCTGTTCAGTTCGCCCGGCATCGCCGGGTCGGGGATCTGCTTCACGCACACGATCACGTTCATGGGGGACCATTGTTACCGCGTAGTAGGCCCGAGGCCCAACTGTCGCCGGCGCGACTGTCGCAGCGCAGTTCAGCCCGACGCCCAAGCCTGGCATGTCCGGTATCGTCGCTGTCTTGCGCATCCTCATGGTTGTCAACGCATTTGCCTCGTCGGTGACGGCGCGCAACACCGTGGTCGTGCATCGTGCGCTCTCACAAGGCAACGAGGTTGAGATCGTCGAGACCAATCGCCGCGGCCATGCCATCCGCTTCGCCCAAGACGCAGCACGCCGAGGAGTCGATGTGGTGATCGGTTTCGGTGGCGACGGAACACTCAACGAAGTCGCCACGGGCGTCGCCGGAACCGAGACGGCGATCGGAATCCTTCCTGGCGGCAGCACCAACGTCTTCGCCCGCACACTCGGGATGCCCAATGACCCGGTCGCCGCCGTGCAGTTGCTGGCAAATGGAATCGCCGCTCACGACATCCGACCGATCGGTCTCGGGCACGTCAACGGCCGGTACTTCTGCTTTCACACCGGCATCGGCTACGACGCCGCCGTCGTGCGCGAAGTCGAGCGGCGAGCGTCGATGAAGCGTTGGCTCGGCCATCCGCTGTTCATCTACGCCTCGGTGCGCACGTGGATGAGCAAATACGACCGCTCGGAACCGCATTTCCAAGTTCTGACATCCGGCTCGCCGACACCGGTAAACGGCTACTTCACGATCGTGCTCAACACCAACCCGTACACCTACCTCGGCAATCGGCCACTCGATCTCAGCCCGGCAGCGACATTGGATCGCGGACTCGTGGCCATCACGTTCAAGACGCTGAAGGTTGGCGCCATCCTTCGCGGCCTCGGCGGCGCGCTGCGCGGCGGAGGCATGAAGCCGTCGGACACCGTCGATGTGCAGACCGATCTGTCGTGCCTTACCGTTGCGTCGACGCGTCCGTTCCCGTTTCAGCTCGACGGCGACTACCTCGGCGAGACACTGGAGCTGCGGTTCGAACACCGTCCCGATGCGGTGAAGCTCGTCTATCCGTCGTCCATCCCCGCCGAGTGAACGTCTGCCGGCCATCGACCGGCGATCACGTCGATCGCCACATCGGGAACGTTGGTGCAGATCCCATCGATCCCCCACTCGATCAGCTCCGCCATCCGACGCGGATCGTCGCATGTCCATGTGTTGACTTCGATGCCCGCGCCGTGACACACGTCGATATGTGAGCGACCCAAGGTGTGCACCCACGGATGTAACGCGGCGTGGCCGCGACTGACCATCGTCGCGATCACATCGTCGGGCACCTCCATCACCAACCACGCTGTGCGGATGCCGGCAGCCAAACCTCTGCAACGATCGACCATCTCGAGGCGAAACGACGAGATCAACCATCGATTGTCCTCGCCGCGCTGCGATAGTGCAGCAACGGTCCGGTCGGCAATGGAATCCGTCGGGTCGAAGTCCGGTTCCTGCGGATCGTTCTTGATCTCGACGTTGACCCACATCCCGTCGCAGGCGTCCAGAGCGGCGTCGAGGTGCGGAATGTGCGCCGGCAGATCAGCCGCACTGACATCGATGATGGCCCTGCCGTCAGCCAGGTGGGCATCGTGATGAACAATCAGCAGACCGTCCAGAGTGCGGCGAACGTCGAGCTCGACCGCGTCGCTGCCTAGCTCCGCAGCCAGGCGGAATGCGTCGATGGTGTTCTC
>JAENVT010000215.1 GCA_016650435.1 Ilumatobacteraceae bacterium | reverse complement strand
TCAGCGGGCTCCACCAGGAGGTCGGTCAGGCGATCGGTCAGGGATAGTCCCCAGATCGGTGAGAGGTTGCAGCGCGTTGTTCTGGTGAGATCGAGCCGATCGGTCTTGGCCTTCGGTGTCGTGCGCTCGTGTGGCAGCACGCCATCGGCACCATCGTCGACCACCTCGAGCGCACCGACGACCCCCACGGTGTCTCGCCGGCGTCCGGCCTCGTCGGTAAACTGCATGCGGTACAGCGTCAGTGACGGAGCGGCTTCACGTGTCATCACACCATGCTGAGTCCACTCGTCGAGGCGCCGTGCTGCCAATTCGTAGCGATCGGGTCCATCGCGATCCAAGGGCACGTCGATGGCGACGATGTTGTGGTCGTGGCGCTTCAGCAAGCTGTCGACGTCGGCCGGCGACAACACGTCGTACGGCGGTGCGGTGACATCGTCGAGCGGCTCGTCGGAGGAGTACCGCAAGGCGGCAAACGGTTCGAATCGTGGCACCCATACAGGTTGGCACCTGGCATGCCAACATGGCCAGGTATGGAGCATTTCGTCAACGAGGCCGATCGGCCACCTTTTGCAGCCGAGCCATGTGTCGTTCTGTGCGACCTCGACGGAGTCGTCTGGTTGGCCCATCAACCGATTCCCGGTTCGGTCGAGGGGATAGCCAAGTTGCGCGCCGCTGGGCACCGTGTTCTGTTCGTCACCAACAACTCGGCCGCCACGGTCGAGGTGCAGGAAGCGTCGCTCGAGGCGATCGGCATTCCCGCAGCGGGCGATGTGTTGACGTCCGCCAACGCAGCTGCATTGCTGATCGAGCCGGGTGAGAAGGTGATGGTCTGCGGTGGTGAGGGAGTGACACAAGCGGTGGTCGGTCGCGGTGCAGTTGTCGCCGTTGAAGGCGACGTGGCCGATGTGGTCATGGTCGGGTTTCATCGGACGTTCGACTACGAGGAGATGCTCGTCGCCAGTCGTGCCGTTCGCAACGGCGCGCGACTGATCGGCACCAACGACGACGCCACGTATCCCACTCCCGATGGACCGATACCCGGTGGTGGCGCGATCCTCGCCTCCATCGTCGTCGCCTCGGGGGTTGCACCGATCGTCGCCGGCAAACCCCACGAGCCGATGGCGGCGCTGATTCGAGCGACCGTCGGCGACGCTGCAGCAAAGAAGGCTGTGATGGTTGGCGATCGTCCAGAGACGGACGGGTTGATGGCAGCGACACTCGGATGCCGCTATGCGCACGTCGAGTCAGGTGTCACCTCACCTGGAACGGTTGTTGTGCCGACGCCCGATCTCATCGCGGCGAACCTTGGCGATGTGGCGAACGTCCTGCTCGACGCGAGTATTGCCAGCGGTAGGCTGCATGCATGACAGGTTCACCAGTACTGAAGCGTTGGCTCGACACCGGCATGCAATACACCGAGATGTCGCAGAAGAACGCAGAAAAGCTCGTCTCCGATTTCGTGAGGGCCGGCCAGGTTCGCCGCAAGGACGCCGAGAAGACCGTCAAGCAACTCGTCGAGCGCGGCCGCACCACCACGGAGCATGTCGTCAGCCTCATCCAATCCGAAGTCAGCAAGCAGCTTGGCAAGTTCGCCCAGCGCCTCGACGACATCGAATCTCGCGTCGAAGATGTCGCCGGAAACTTTGGATACGGATCGAAGAGTGCAGCCAAGAAGGCGCCAACAGCAGCTGTCAAGTCGGTGGCTGCACCGGCGAAGAAGGCCGCGGCGAAGAAGGCCGCAATCAAGCGGTCTCCGGCGAAGAAGGCCGCGGCGAAGAAGGCCGCCGGTCCGTCGGGTGTCGCCAAGGTCGCGGTCAAGAAGGTGTCGGCCAAGAGAGCGCCCGCAAAGAAGTAACACGTGTCGAGGCGGCTGCGGTTGGATGCTGACATGGTGCGCCGCGGCCTGGTCCTCAGCCGGGCCGACGCGGCGCGGGCGATCGACGAGAACATAGTTCTGGTCAACGGCTCCATCGCCGGCAAGTCCTCGAGGCTCGTCGACCCGGCCGACGCGGTGGTACTTCAAGGTCCGCGGTCGCGCTTCGTCAGCCGCGGAGGCGACAAGCTCGATGCCGCGCTCGAGGGATTCGGCATCGACGTCACCGGCTTGCGAGTGCTCGACGCCGGTGCATCGACGGGTGGATTCACCGACTGCTTGCTGCAGCGCGGCGCCGCTCATGTGGTATCCATCGACGTCGGGCACGGCCAGCTGCACCCGAAGATTCGCGACGATCAGCGGGTCACCGTGCACGAGCGGTTCCATGTTCGCGATCTCAACCCCGCAGCGATCGGGGGCGCGGTCGAACTGGTCGTCGCCGATCTGTCGTTCATCTCGATCATCCGTGCCTTGCCGTCACTCATGGGTGTGTGCCATCCGCATGGCGAACTGTTGCTGTTGGTCAAACCACAGTTCGAAGCCGGCAAGGCCGAAGTCGATCGCGGCAGCGGAGTCATACGCGACCCGGCGGTTCATCAGCGCGTGTGCGACGAGGTTTCGGCAGCGCTGACCGCGCGATCGTGTGAGGTGTTGGGCTGGATCGATTCGCCAATCACCGGGGCCCAAGGAAACCGCGAGTTCCTTGTGCACGCCCGCCTCGGTGGGTCAGGATCTGAATCATGACCGACGTGCTGCTGGTGGCCCACCACGAACGGGTCGAAGCCGCGGCACTGGCCAGGCTGGCATCGACCTGGTTGGCCGAGCATGGTCACTCGGCGTGGATGACGCCGGTCGACGCAGAGCCGCTAGAGCTCCTCGATCTGGTCAGCGAACGAAAGCCCGAATCCGCCGGGCTGGCCCTCAGTCTTGGTGGCGACGGCACGATACTGCGGACCGTCAAGATGCTCGGTGGGTCGGGTGTGCCGATCATCGGCGTCAACGTCGGCCTGCTCGGCTACCTCACCGAGGTCGAACCCCCGGCGCTCACCGCGGCGCTCGAGCGATGGGCTGCCGGGTCGGAAGCGGGCGAGTGGCGGATAGAAGAGAGAATGATGCTCGACGCGACTCTTCACCGGTGTGGCGTCGACGCGGTCGAGTCGTGGACGGCGTTGAACGAGGGGGTCATCGAGAAGCAGGAAGCTGGTCACACCGTTCGCCTGTTGGTTCGCATCGACGGGGCGACGTTCACGTCGTACGCAGCCGACGGATTGATCATCGCTACGCCGACAGGTTCGACTGCGTATTCGCTCTCGGCTCGCGGCCCGGTCGTCTCTCCGAAGCATCGTGCGCTCCTGCTGACCCCTGTGTCGCCACACATGCTGTTCGATCGGTCGCTGGTGCTCGACCCCGACGAGGAGGTCGAGATCGAAGTCATCGGCGGACGCCCGGCGACGTTGTCGATCGATGGTCAGGTCTCTGCGACTCTTTCCGAGGGAGACACGGTGGCGGTCCGCGCTTCGCCTTCCGTGGCCCGCTTCGTGCGCTTCGGTCAGCGGCGCTTCCATCAGATTCTGAAGACGAAGTTCGGTTTGTCGGACCGCTGAGATGTTGCATGAACTGCACATCGAATCGATGGGGGTCATCGAGACGCTCGACTTGGTGCTACTGCCCGGCCTGACCGCGTTCACCGGTGAGACAGGTGCGGGCAAGACGATGCTGGTCGAAGCCATCAACTTGTTGGTCGGCGGGCGCGCTGACCCCAGCGTTGTGCGAGCTGGAGCCGCAGAGGCGCGGGTCGAAGGCCGCTTCGTGGTCGGCGACGACGAGTACATCGTGTCGCGGGTGATCCCGACCGATGGCAGGTCCCGTGCCTACGTCAACGGTCGCCTGGCAACGGCGACGACGTTGGCCGAGTTGGGGGCGCGCACCGTCGACCTGCACGGGCAGCACGCCCACCAGAGCCTGCTTTCGACCGCTGCCCAACGCGACGCGCTGGATCGCTTCTGCGCGACCAACCTCGAACCACTGCGATCGGCTCGGGCGCGACTGACAGAGATCGACGCATCGCTGGCAGCCCTCGGCGGCGATCACCGTTCGCGGGCGCGCGAAGTCGATCTGCTGCGGTTCCAAGTTGGCGAGCTGGCCGCTGCGGCGATCACCGGTGCCGACGAGGATGAGAGGCTGACCGCAGAAGAAGATGTGCTGGCCGACGCAACCGCGCATCGAGAGGCCGGCGAATCCGCGCTCGAATCGTTGATTGGTTCTGGCGACATCACTGCCAACGCTGCTGTGGATCACATCGGCGCAGCCATCCGCGCCCTCACCGGCCGGTCGCCGTTCGAGGATTTCGCGTCGCGACTCCATGCCCTCGCCGCAGAGGTGACCGACGTCGGGCACGATCTTCGAGCATTCACCGAGCAGCTCGACGAGGATCCGCAGCGGCTCGCAGAGATCCGTGAACGGCGCCAGCTGCTGCGCGATCTGCGCCGCAAGTACGGCGACTCGCTCGGCGATGTCATCAGCTTTCAACAGGAGGCACAGGAGCGTCTTGCCGAGCTCGAGAGCTACGACCAACGCGTCGCCGCGTTGGAGCGGCAACGGGCGACGGCTGTGGCCACAGAGCGCGCTGCAGCGGAGGCGGTTGCAAAAGAGCGCCGAGCTGGCGCATCCAGTTTGGCGGCAGCCGTGCGCGACGTTGTGCGTTCGTTGGCCATGCCGCATGCCGAGATGGAGATCACCGTCGGCAGCGAGGCACCTGGCGATGACGTCACCTTCCTCATTGCCGCCAACCCGGGCCTGCCGTTGCTTCCCCTTTCGCGGGTGGCCAGCGGAGGCGAACTGGCTCGAACGATGCTGGCCCTGCGTCTGGTGTTGACCGAAGCACCCGAAACCCTGGTGTTCGACGAGGTCGACGCCGGGATCGGCGGTACCGCGGCAACGGCTGTCGCCGAGTCGCTGGCCCGGCTCGGGCGACGTCACCAGGTGATGTGTGTGACCCACCTGGCGCAGGTTGCTGCACTGGCCGACACCCAGATCATGGTGACGAAGACCGTGTCGAGCCAGGACGGTCACGACAT
>JAENVT010000214.1 GCA_016650435.1 Ilumatobacteraceae bacterium | reverse complement strand
CGTGCCATGCCGGCTCGCTTGGGCTTCGAAGTTGTGATCGTGCTGCTCACGTAGTTCTCCTTGACGAAAGATCGTTGGGCGTAGCGATGACGGCGCGATGTCGCACTTCGATGGACGACGGTTGTGCTCTACGCGGGTAGCAGGAGAACAGTTCCTTCGGAGAGGCCGTCGCCGCGGATGGCCACGTTGGCGCCGCTGACGCCGAGCAGCTCGACAGTCAGCCATTTGGTGGTGCCATCCGAGGTCTCGAGCTGGACGGCGTACGTGCCGTCGAGTCGCGACACCAATGCCTCCGCTGGCGCGATCAGCACGCCTGCGTCGTTCTGCAACGTGAGCGTGACCTTGACCGAACTTCCGTTGGTTGCGTTGGCGATTGCCGTCGCCGGGGCGATCACTGCCTCGACCACAACTGCGCCGTCGCGGTCGGCCGACTGCAGCCGCGAGACGGTTCCTTGCACGTCGCCGATGCCGACTGCAAGGCCGGGCAGTACCTGAGCTTCGTCTCCAGCCGGTACATCGACAAGCACCACTTGAGTCGGTGTCGCCAAGGTCAAGACGGTGTCGCCATCGCCGACCGTGTCGCCGACGACGTGGGCCACTGCGCTGACGGTCGTCGACGATGGCAGGAACACAACCGACCCGAGGTTCACGGTACCGGTCGCCTCGACGCCGAGACCCTGTTGCCATGCCTTGACCATCGTTCGAGTTGCTGAATCGAAGTGATTGTCGACGACGACCTTGAGACCCGGGTCGTAGCCGAGCGCGACGAGGCTGGCCTCCAACTGGGCGACGTCCGCGCCGTCGTCGGAAGAGATCGACAGTGATCGCCACGCCGGTAGCGCACCGACGAGTGCAACGACTGGCGCGCCGTCGACGGTGTAGAGCACGTCACCTTGCGTGATTGGCGTGTCTACGGCAATGACCGACGTGATCGTTTGAGTGACGCGGGCGTTCGACGTCGCCGAGGCGCCAGTGGTGGAAGCAGAAGCAGAACGCGACGCCCCAGTCCGAGCAGCGCCCGTTGGTGCTCCCAGGCCACCCGAAGTATCGGGCGTGGTGTCAGGAGTCGCCGGTGTCGTGGTTGTCGTCGTGTCGCACGTTTGGACCGGCGGTGTGGTGACGATGGTGGTCGTCGTCGTGGATGTTGTCGTCGGCGTCGTGTCGACCGGGGTGCTGTCAACCGGGGTGCTGTCAACCGGGGTCGTGTCAGGGATCGTCGTGGTCGGGGTGGTCGGTGTCGTGGCGGCCGTGGTCGTCGACGGTTCGGTGGGGTTCGAACAGTCGTTGGCAAGTAGCCCCGACGACAATGCGTTGGGATTGTCGGAACCGTTGCCCTGTTGTGAATTGTTGGCGGAAGGCAATGTCGAGGTGGGCGTCGACGCTGAGGCCGAGGGCGTCGTGCTCGAACTTGTCTGGCCCTCGATGCGGTGCAGCACGGGCAGCGTCGACGACAACTGCACGGTCCCATCAATGCGCTCGGTCGTGGTCAGGTCGCCGAGGCTGACAGCCGAGGTCTTGAAGATCGACGGAGTCGCGATGGTTGACGTCGACTTCGGCTTGCGGACGGCGATTGCAACTGCTGCAGCGCCGGACAGCACGATGCAAACAGCGATCGTTGCGATCGCGCGGCCGCGGCGACGCTTAGGTATCGGCGACATATCAGTTGCCTCGCAGTGCTTCGGTCGGTGGCAGGCGAGCGGCGCGCGCAGCCGGGTACAGACCGGCGATGGCGCCGATTGCCAGTGCGGCGACGACGCCGCCGCCGATGGCGATGGGTGGGACCACAACTTTCCAATGTTTGGTCGATGCGTAGATAGCGGTGACTGCGGCGCCGAGACCGACACCGACTACTCCGCCGGCTCCGGCCAAGAGAACTGCTTCGGTCAAGAACTGTCGCCGAATGTGTGCTTTGGTAGCACCGAGCGCACGGCGAAGGCCGATCTCACTGCGCCGTTCGATCACCGCGATGACCATGACATTGGCAATGCCGATGCCGCCGACGAGCAGAGCAACCGCCCCGAGGCCGAGAAACAGCGATGTGAACGCGGTGCTGGCCGCATCCTCGGCAGCCAATGCATCGGACGGTCGAGTTGCCTCGACCTCCTCGGGCGTTTCGGGATTGACGGTCGGCGGCAGCACGTTTCGCACCGTGTCGATGGCGCCCTCTTGGGTTCGAACGTAGATCCGTTCGGGGGCGATGGTGTCGCCACCAAGCACGTATGTCTGGGCCGCGGCGATCCCGATGATCGCCCCACGATCGAGACCCTCGGCCGCTGCTACCGGCTTGAGGATGCCGATGACAGCGAACCAGTTGTCGCCGATGCGCACGCGCAGTTCGTCGGCAACGTCGACGATCCCCAACTTCTGTGCCGCAACCGAGCCGAGCACGACCGCTGGGTAGGTGCTGGTGGCGGAGTCGAGCCACTCGCCATCGGCGAGCGATGCGTTCAACGTGGTCAGGAGGGCATCGTCAGCAGCGAAAACAGTGATGCCCCCGTTGATCCCCTCCGAGATCGCGTCGGTTCGCCGCACAGTCGCGCCGGTCACGGTGGCGATCGAACTGACGGCGGTCACCGGCCCGATCCTGCGCACCATCTTGACTGCGTCGGTGGGGAGTGTCTGGGTGCCGCGGCCGAGGCCCTGGCCGGCTTGCACTTCCAGCAGGTTGGTGCCGAGCGCCCTGATCCGTGTTTGCAATTCCTCGCGCGACGATGCCGACAACCCGAGCACGCCCACCATCGCGGCAATGCCGATGGCCACGCCGAGCGTCGACAAACCGGTTCGCAAGCGACGGGTGCGCAGCCCGAGCGCGCCGACGCGCAAGACGTCGGTCGGGCGCAAACGCGAACGATAGGTTGCGGTGGCGACGCTCATCGCAGCAACCCGGCGACGGGTTCGGATGCATACTCGACCGATTCGATCGAGCCGTCTCGCATCGAAACGCGGCGAGGTAGCGACGCGGCCAGCTCGCGATCGTGGGTGATGATCAAGATGGTTCGACCTTCGGCATGGAGCTCGCGAAGCAGATCCATCACCGCTCCGCCGGATCGCGAGTCGAGGTTGCCTGTTGGCTCGTCGGCCAAGACGATCGACGGGCGGTTGACGATGGCCCTGGCGATTGCAACACGCTGACGCTCGCCACCCGACATCTGGCTCGGTGTGTGAGTCAGCCGCTGGCCCAACCCAACCCGTTGCAGGGCCTCGCCCGCGGCTTCGCGTCGGTCGAGTAGCGACTTGCCGCGGTACAACAGTCCGTTGGCGACGTTGTCGATTGCGGTCATCCCTTCGAGCAGGAAGAACGATTGAAAGACGAACCCGATCAGGTGCGATCGAACTCCCGAGAGTTGGCGATCGCTCATCTCCGATGTGTCGACCCCGGCGACACGGACGATGCCGCTGGTGGGCCGGTCGAGCGTGCCGATGATGTGCAGCAGCGTCGATTTACCCGAGCCCGACGGCCCGACGATGGCAGCCAGCTCCCCGTCTTGAACCTCGAGCGACACCGAATCGAGCGCCCGAACCGGCGGCTCGCCGGCGTACTCCTTGACGATGTTGATCAGTTCCAGCGCCAGACCTGGCGTGCCGGAACCGTTGCGGGAACTACTCATGGCCAGACTCGTCATGACGGCACGACGACGTTGATGTCGGCTTTGAGATCGCCTTCGACTTGCACGAATCCGTTGGTGAACAACCCGGGCTTGACGCTGACGAGCTTGGTCTGGTTGGTGCCGTCAGGGTTCGAGCCGGTCACCTCCTGCACTGCGTAGCCGCCCTCCTTCAGCGCGACGAGGGCGCTGACGGGCACGACGATCGCGTTGGGAACGTTGGCCGAGACGATGCGCAATGTGACTGGAATCTCGACGAACGAATCGACGGTCGCCGGAATGTTGTCGACGCCAATCGTGATCGGCACCGTCGGCGTATCCCCCGGCGTGCCGGTGGTGTTGGCGGCAACGTTGCCGACGTTGACGACGGTGCCCGGTTGCACGGTGCTGTCGGGAAACTGGACGTCGATGGTCGCCCCCAATGCGAAGGTGGCGTCGCCGATTGGCGCAGTCGTCGTGACCTGTCGCGATGGCGCAGTCAACGACATCACCACGCTGTCGCCCGCCAACACAGTGCCGTCGGGGACCAGAGCGGTGCCGATCGATAGGCCTGCAGGCACGACGGTGAATGATCCGGCGGGCATGATGATGCTGGCCGGGTCCGCAGTAACGCCGAGTGACGCCAGCCATGCGGCCGCGGCAGTTGCCGTGGCGGCGTCGAAGTGATCGTCAACGGTCATCGTCGCGTCGGCGTTGAAACCAAGTGTGTTCAACGCCTGTTCGAACAGCTTCACGTCGGCGCCGTCGGTGACGCCGTCGGACAGCGGCCTCGACAGGACAGGTGTTGCAGTGGCATCGCCTTCGACCGCGATGACGGGCAGCCCGTTGCTCCAGTAGAGGACGGTTCCGGTGGTGACCTTTGTACCGGCGGCTGTCTGCTTGTCGATGGTTGCTCCGGCGAGACCGGCGACGAGGTACTTTCGCTCGGCCTGTCGACCCACGACCAGCGCCGAGCCGGCGTTGACCGAGCCGCCCACCGTCGCCGACACGCTGTCGACCAACAGGCGACCGGGAATGAAAACGAGCTCGCCTTTCGTGATCGAACCGTCGCCGGTGAGACCGAGGCTGTTCTCCCAAGCGGTCACAGCGGTCTTGGTCGCCGTGTCGTACTTCTCATCGATCACGATCTTGTGGTCAGGATCGAAACCGAGTTGGACGAGATTCAGCTCCAACTGGCGGATATCGGCGCCGTCGCTCGATGCCGTCGACAGGTCGCGGTAACCGGGGATGTCGCCGATCATGGCCACCACCGGTGCGCCATCGACTGTTGCCACGACAGTTCCGGCATCGACGGTGTCGCCGCCGGCCACGATGCTGGTCACCGTGCCGGCTACGGGCGAGCTGACCGTGGCCGACGTGGTGAATCCGAGTGTTGCAGTGGTCTCGTCGTAGGTGACGAGATCAAGTTGTTGCACCTTGGCGGTGCTCAGTGTCACCGGGGCACTCGAGACCGTGGTTGTATCGGAGCGCCGTGTGCCGATGAGGTATCCGCCACCGCCGCCCGCGACCAGAACCACCAGACCGAGCGCCGTTGCCGACGCCCGCCTCACGGCGTTGTCGCTGTCGTGGTCGAAGTCGTCGGCTGGAACGCCGCGGTGAGGATCGGCTGACACTTGGCGAGGGCCGCGATCACTTTGGGGTCAGTGTCGTCGAGACCGAGCTGCGCGATCAGGCGAGCCGTGGGATCAAAGCCGGCTCCACCGGGCCCGTTGGCTCCGCCTGGGCCACCGTTCGGCGTACTGCCACCGGGAGGCGGTCCACCGAAGCCGCCACCTCCAGCTGGGACCGAGCCATCGGTAGCGCCGCCCGTACCGGTACGGTTGCCGCCATTCGCGCCACCGGGAGGACCGAAGATGATGTCGTCGACGGCGAGCCCGTCGTCGCGCAGGCACGCGGTGAAATCGTTCAGGCTGTTCTGGATGGCCGTACGGTCGATCCCGGTGCGTCCCCGTCCGCCGAACTGCACGCCCTGCAACAGGTCACCGCAGGCCGTCTGCGCTGTCTGGAACTCAGTTGATTGTCGATCGATCCCGGAACCGGGCCCGAACCCGCCGCCGGTCGGATTGCCGTCGGCATCGAAGGTCGGGTCGGCCATGTCGATGCCGTTCTGGCGCATGCATGCCGCGTACTTCAAGAGCGCGTCCTGCGTATCGACTGGAGACGTTGTGTCGGGTGTCGTCCCGGTTGTCGAGCCGAGCGAGGCGACTTGGGCCGACGCATTGCTGCCCGAGCCACACGCAGTGGCGATGAGTGCGACCGTTATCCCGAGGAGGGCGATCGTTTGACGTGGGTGTATCCGAATGTTCACCCGCTGATCCTGAACATGACTCGCTAAGGGCCTATCGAGTTCGTCCTAGAGTTTGGTGAGAACGGGGCTTCAGCCGTTCGCGGCGCGCAACACGTCTTCGGCCGCCTGACGTACTTGCCAGTCGCGGTCTGTCAACGCCGCCTGCAGCGCGGCGTCGACCTCTTCACCATCGAATGGTGCCAGTGCCAGAACGGCGCGACGGCGCACCGCGGGCTTGTCGCTACAGCCGTGCAGGATCGTTGCCAGCCCTCGCGGATCACCGATCGCGCCGAGAGCCGCGGTGCAGGCCTCGCGAACGAGCGGGTCGGTCGAAGAAACGCCGAGATCGATGAGGACGGAGAGAACATCGTCGTCGACCGACTCTTGCTCGCCGCATGCCCACGCCGCTGCCTCCACAACAGTTGCCTCCAGGTCGTCGAGCAGGGCGCGCAGCGACACGCTGGGACGACGTCCGGCCATCATGGCCGCGCGCCGTCGCACCGACGGCGCCTCGTCAACAAGCGCCGTCCTTAGATCGTCATCGGTCAGCATGCCCAAACGAACCAACGCGCCGAGCGCGAGCTCCCGAGAAACCGGGTCGTCGTCGGCGAGTGCACCGCGCGCCGTGTCGACATCGCCGGTGTGTCCGGCGATCGCAATCTCCCGCCAGCGGCCAATTTCCCGCCGACGGCCAATCTCCTGTCTAGGGACAGTCATTTCTTGAGCATGTGCGACAGGGTGATCACGATCCACGATGCGCCGAAGCCGATCAAGGTGGCGGCAATTGCCCCCATCACCATGGCCATCGTGCTTCCGGCGACCAGCGCCCAGATCTTTCTCCACCACTGCGTACGTCGATGCACCGGTGCAGCGACTTCGACCACCGGCAGCCCGACTCGGGCGCGTCGGGGCCGGAGGGCGCGTGCCGGATTGGCCGTGGCTCTGGCAGGCTTACGCCAACCTGCCGCAACGAGTGCCACAATGGCAAGGACGGCAATCCAAGCAGTAGCGATGGTGAGTTCCCTGGTCGACACGCAAGAACCAATCGTAATAGAGCCACGTGCCGAGGTTCGGTCGTTGAGCCGCCGTCATCTGTTCTGGGCCATCCCGCTTGCGGTCCTCGGGTTCCTCGGCGTCGGGGCGGTTGCCGTAACGGCAGTGCTGCCGAGCACACTCGTCGTCCGCAAACGCGACTGCATAGAGCGCGACGACGCGGGCGTCTGCACCAAGCAGGGTCCGACTGAGAAGGTGCAGTTCGCAGTGGTGCCTGCCGACGCGCAGCCTGTCGAGCCACGTTTGTCGATCGAGGGACCGACGACCTACGACAGCAACGGCCAAGTGCTGTTCGTCACCGTGCGCACACCGGAGCTGAGCATGTTGGAGTGGTGGGTCGGGCGGCACAACGGTGCAGTCGATCCAAAGAGCTATGCCGATCTGTACGCGACGGAGACACCGCAACAGCAGACGACACGCGGTCAGCGAGACATGCGAACCGCGAAAGAGACAGCGGAGTTCGTCGCGCTCCACCGGTTGGGGTTCGACGCCAAGCTGACGCCTGGCGACGTCATCATCGACACGTTGGTGTGCCTCAAGGCGAGCGACGACGGGCGCACCTGCGTGCAGTTCGCGCCGTCCGACAAGTTGCTCGATCCTGGCGACAAGCTGTCGAATGTCGACGGCACGCCGCTCTCGGTGGTCGACGATCTGGGGCCGGTGCTGGCCAAGCACAAGCCTGGCGACAAGGTGCAGATCGAATATGAGCGCGATGGCAAGCCAGGCAGCGGCGAGGTCGAATTGATCGCATCGCCCGACGAGCCCAGCCGCACGATCATCGGGTTCATCCCCAGCGACACCGCGATCATCAGCCTGCCGTCCGATGTCAAGATCAACATCGACACCGAGTCGATCGGTGGCCCTTCTGCAGGGTTGGCATTCACGCTGACGATGATCGATCAGTTGTCGAAGGGTGATCTGATGGGCGGAAAGCGCATCGCTGTCACCGGGACGATCGACATCAACGCCCAAGTCGGGGCAATCGGCGGGTTGACGTCGAAGGCTTCGGCGGTTTTGCAGTCCGGAGCAAAGTATTTCCTGGTGCCGACGAGCCAGGGTGAGGCCGACATCGCCAACGCCCGCAAGGTGGTTGGCAACGCCATCGAGATCATTCCGGTGGCGACGCTCGACGAGGCTTTGGCTGCGCTTCAGCGCATCGGAGGCGAGTCGATTCCGCCTCCACCAGTGGCCGCTTCGACCACCATTGATTCCACTCCGTAGCCGACCCACCGCGCCGCGTCAAGGGATTGCCACGATTTCAGCGGCAACCCGACCTACGCTTGCGCTCAATGGCACTTTCGTTTTCACGTCCTGATCCGTCGTCGCCCGACGCGATCGCCGCGGCGGGCTTTTCGACGTCGCGGCGCGGGTACGACCAGACAGAGGTGCGCGATCTGTTGCGCATGGTCGCTGCCGAGATGGCCCGGCTGCAAGAGCGCGAGAAGTTCCT
>JAENVT010000213.1 GCA_016650435.1 Ilumatobacteraceae bacterium | reverse complement strand
TTTCAGGACGAAGCCTCCCTTTGCACCCGTCGGAACGATGACCGCGTTCTTGACGATCTGTGCCTTGAGGAGCCCGAGAATCTCGGTGCGGAAATCCTCGCGGCGGTCGCTCCACCGAATACCACCGCGGGCAATGCGGCCTTTGCGCAGATGGACACCCTCGACACGAGGCGAGCACACCCAGATCTCGAACATCGGCCGCGGTAGCGGTAGGTCGGGCACCATCGAGGTGTCGAACTTGAACGACAGAACCGGCCGATGTCCGCCGTTGTCGTCAGGCCGGAATGCATTCGTCCGCACCGTGGCATCGATCAGCGCCAGGAGCGAACGCAAGGTGCGATCGTCATCGAGACTTGGCACAGCATCAAGCGCCGCGCCGGCTTCGGCACGCAGGGCAGTTTCTGTTTCGACGATGTCGTCCTGGGTAGACGGATCGAAGCGCGTGTTGAACAGCGCGGCGAGCATGCGACTGATCGACGCATGACGCACCAGAGCGGCCTCGATGTATTGCTGGCTGAACGGGAACCCGATCTGACGCAGGTAGCGGGAGTAAGCGCGCAGAATCTCGATCTGACGCGCGGTGAGGCCGCCCGCCAGGATCAGCCGGTTCAGTCCGTCGACCTCTATCGATCCGGTGAACTCGGCGAGAAATCCGCACTGCACCTCCGCCCGGATTGCATCGGTCAAATCGGTGCCGGCCGGCACTGTTACACCGACATCGTGAAGCCAGACCATCCCGCTATCGATGGCGAAACCGAACGCTCGCTCGTCGAGCGCCCGCAGACCGAGTTGATCGAGCAGCGGCAACATGTCGGCGAGCGGAATCGATTCGCCACGCCGGTAGATGCGGAACCGCCAGCCTCCATCGGCGCGTTGCAGCAGATGCGTGGTCACGTCGGCGTTCCCACCGGCCAAGGCATCGATGTTGACGAAGTCAAGGGCGGCGACCGATGGGTCGTTGAGCTCGTCGTACCCGGCTGGAACGGCTGGTTGCAGCCGGCTGGCCAGGTCGCCACGCGCGCCCAGTGAGGCTCGAACTGCATCGAGCCAGTCGTCGGCGATATTGATGGTGGTCATTGGTTCTCCCGGCAACGCTGGCGGCAGCTTCCCTGCTCAGCGACACTAGTCGGTAGCGTTTAGGAAATGAGTCGCCTCACGTTCCGTCGTCGGGCGGAGTCGCATCCCGGTCACCGTTCGGTCGCCGGCGGTCTCGCCCGGGCCGCGGTCTTCGGAGTCAGCGACGGTCTCGTCTCCAACGTATCGCTCGTCATCGGGTTCGCCGGAGCCGGCGTTGACTCCTCCGTGGTTCGTCTTGCGGGCCTCGCCGGGGCAATTGCCGGGGCAACCAGCATGGCCGCCGGCGAGTGGGTCAGCATCTCCGCGCAGAACGAACTCGTCTTGCGCGAGCTCGCCGTCGAGCGACGCGAGTTGGTGCACAACACCGAATCGGAGACTGCCGAGCTGGCTGCCATGTACGAAGGTCACGGCATGACACGCCAGATTGCGCTAGAGGCCGCGGCCGACGTGATGCGCGAGCCAGAGACCGCCCTTGCTGTGCACGCCCGCGAGGAACTGGGTGTCGACCCCGACGACCTTGGCTCGCCGTGGGGAGCCGCCGGCCTGTCGTTGGTGTGTTTCCTGATCGGCGCGCTGCTGCCCGTCATCCCGTGGTTCGCGGGCAGCGGCAACCGTGCCAAAGTTGCATCGATCGCGATCGGTGTGGTTGCTGCCGCCATCGTCGGGTTGCTGATCGGCAAGTTCGCCGAACGACGCATCGCCTGGAGCGCAGTACGCCAGGTCCTGATCCTGCTGATCGCCTGCGGGGCGACCTACCTCGTCGGCAAACTGTTGGGCGTCAGCGTCAGCTGACCGGCCGCGCCGGTTCGCACCTCCCCCAATTTTCTGTGTGAGCGCGCAAACGATCCGCGGCTTTATCGGATCGCGCAGACCCGACGAGCTGCGACCTGGGCGCGGATGTCCTAAGAGCGCGTCCTGCGCACCTCTCCGGTACTGCCCGCGAACAGGCTTGAGGCTAGCTGAGGCCTTGTGAGCGTTGGCGGGTTGGTGTGATCTGGAGGATCACTCGCTCGCTCTGAATCACACCTGGATAGTCGTTGCCGGTGTACTTCTGCGACAGTGCGTCGATGTGGGCGCGGGCTTCGGGCCCGCGAACTTCACCGGTGACGTTGCCGCGCACCTCGGCGTAGGCGTAGGGATCGTCGGAACGCCACACCACAAGGGTGACATTGGGATTGGCTTCGATCGCCTTGTACTTGGCGCGATGCACCTCGGTGTTGATCATTACGTGCTCATCGTCCGCGTCTACCCACATCACGTGGGTGGAAATGGAGCCGTTGGGCAGATGAAAGGAAATCGAGCCGAAGTTCTTGCCGCGGGCGAGGTCGCGGATCACTGGATCAAGCATGGGGCCACGATACGTGCTTCGATTGGGAAATGAATCAGCTGAACGTGCTCGGCGAGCCGCTGAAGCCGTGCTCTCTTGATCCATTGACCGGCTACTACCGAACGGGCTGCTGCGAGAATCGGGGCGACGATCCCGGCTTGCATGTCGTCTGCGTCATCGCCACCGACGAGTTCCTTGCCTTCTCGCAGGTGGTCGGCAACGACTTGTCGACGCCGATGCCCCAGCACGGGTTCGCCGGACTCAATGAGGGTGATCAATGGTGCTTGTGTGCAGCACGTTGGCAAGAGGCATTGGAGGCTGGCGCGGCGCCGATGGTGCGGCTGGCAGCGACTCACCTCTCCGCTTTGGAATACTCGACAATGGCCGACCTACGCGCTCACGCCGTCGACGAATGAATGGTTACGCAACAATTGCCGGTGCGGCCCACTGTCCGGCGCGGTGCACCAGCTCGCCCGCTGGTGTGATCGCCAACGCGCGGTAGCCGTCGAAATTCGCTACCCAGTCGACGCCTTCGAGTCCCATGACGAAGGCCGCTGTCGCGAACGCGTCTGCCCAGGTGAGGTGGGGACCGACAACGGTCATCGACGCCAGCGCATCGGACGGTTGCCCGGTTCGACCGTCCCACAGATGGCGTCCACGGGCCGCGGTACCAGAAGTCGCCACGGCATCGCCGCTGATCTCGACGATCGCTCGAACGGCGCTGGCATCATCGCTGTTGGGGTCGGCGATGGCAAAGCGCCACGACGACCCGTCGCCCGCCGTCCCCCGAGTCTGGACGTCGCCGCCGACAGACAGGTACCAGTGGCCTAGCCCGGCGCGATCAAGGGACTGTGCAGCCAACTCGGACGCCCACCCTTTCACGAAGCCTGCTGGATCGACCACCTCGTCGCCAGGACGACGGGCGCGAAACGCGCCACCGCTGACATGCTCGAGCCACGTGCATGCATCGACGACCTCGATCACCTCTGCACCAGCGTCGAGCAGGTGAAGCTCGCCGCGGTTGATACGACTGATCGCACTGGTCTCGCGAAATGTCGAAAAGACTGTCTCCAGTCGATCGAGTTCGAGCCACAGCACGTCGATGGCGGCATCGATCACTGCCGGGTCGGCCTGATCGTGCACATGCACGCTGGCCATCGTTCCCATTACTGCGTGGGTACGAATGGTCGGCGGAGTGAGCAGCGTTTCCATCAACCCACACCGTCGAGGATCGATTGGAGAGATCGTTCGTATGCGCGGGAGGTGACGGTTGCCCCGCTCACGCCGTTGATGTTGGCGCTTTGCGCCTTCATCACCTCGGTGTGAAGGATAGGTAGGGCCTCGTCGTTGATCCGCACGGACCTGCCATGCGAATCGGGCGAGCGGATGGCGTCGACATCGCAGATCTGCCCACTCGCCGATATCACAGCCTCGACCTGCACAGGGCCCCACCTGGTGTCGACAGCGGGGCCGTCAATCGTCTTGCCTTGGCACGCGCCGCCAGCAGCGGCTACCGGCGTGGTTGTGGCGGGTTGCTGCGTTGGCGCCGGTGCTTGAGGCACGACTGACGGTGTGGTCGGCTGCACGGCAGCCGGCGGCAAGGTCGACGAGACGGATGGTGGCACGGTCGCCGCGGGAACGACAGCCTGATCCGGCACCGCTGTCGTGTCGCTGGCGGCACTAATCGCCGAACCGCTCGAGGGTTGGTCGAGAAGAGCGACGAGGCCAGAAGCCGCTGACGTCATTGCCAACGCCGGAAGGAGGCGCTTGCCGAGGGATGAAGATCGTGTGCTCATGCCATCACCACCAGGGCTGCTCGAAATGAATGTCGCCGGCGGCGACGCCGGCCTCGCGCAGGCCCGCCCGGCCGGCCCACAAGAGACGTTCTGGACCACACAGCAGTGCGACACGATCCGTGAGATCGGGAATCGCTTTCCTCAACACATTGCCCGACAACGGATCCTTGACCGCAAGCGTCGCCGTGTGGCCGACAAGCGTCAGCAGTTCGCCACCAAGGTCTCTGGCCATGCGTCCCAGTTCCTTGGCGTAGACGAGGTCGTCGTGACGGCTGGCGCGATACAACACGATTGGCTGATGCCTGCTGTCGAGCCGCTCGAGCATCGCCTTCACCGGCGCGACTCCGATGCCTCCAACGATGAACAGCACCTTGCGGTCCTCGATGGCGCGCGGAGTGAATGCTCCGAACGGACCCTCGACGATCATCCTTGTGCCTCGCGGAAGCCGTCCGATTGCGGTGCTGGCGTCACCCAACGACTTCACCGAGATCTTCAATCCATCGGTCGTCGGCGCCGACGACAACGAGAACGGATGGGCCTGCCACCACAATCCTTTGGCCATTGGCCGCACGATCACGAACTGGCCGGCGTCGCCGACCATCTTGTGCAGGCCACCGCCGGCGAGACGAAGTTCAGTGGTGTTGTTGTTGAGAGCGCGCGTTTCGGCAATGTGAAGCGGGCGCATCGCGCCCACTATCAGGCGACCCCAGCGCCCGCGGATCAGCATGATGCCAACGCCTACGTGCAGTGCGATCCACAGCCAACGCGAGAACGCATCGTCGGCGAACAGTTCCCCCCAGACAATCTCGTGTCCGAACGAGATCACGAAGCCGGCGTACGCCAGCAGATGGACGAAGTACCACGTTTCGTACGACATCTGGCGGCGGATACTGCGCAACGACGTGATGGTGACAGCACCGATGATCAGCGCGCCGACGAAGGCCAGCGCCATGTACGAGTCGCGCCCCGTGAGATCGATGATCGCCGCGCCGTAGCCACTGCCGAGGCCCCATGCGAAGACTCCGGCGACGACGTGCACGCCAACGAGGACTGCCATCGTTTCACCGAGGATGCGGTGCCAGATGAAGACTCGGTCGAGGCCGTATCGATGTTCGATTGCCAATGGCCGACCTGCCAGCGCGAGTCCGGCAAGGCCGGCGAACGATGCCGCAATCCCGGTGAGTTGGGTCAGGCTCGTGGCAGATGGAATTGCTCCATCGGTGAGGTTGTCGATGCCGTTGTGGCGAATCCACACCGTCAGGACGACTCCGAATGCGGCACAGAAGAACGACAGCAAATGGTTGTCGCTGAAGATCGTGTACCGGTGATGCTGCAACGGCTGCGCGCCGGACGTGGAGCGGCGCGCCAGAGCGCTGTCACGTACGTCGGCGGGCATGGCCAATACTCTGCTCTACTGCTGCCAGACCTGCATGAAATCCTCGTAAGAGTTGCGTAAGAAGTCCGACCCAACTGGTCGCGTAGAGCACGGCGACTGTTATGTCACGGTGATCGCGATGGTTTCGTTGTCGATGAGGTTGCCGCCGCCGGTATTGCCTTGGTCGTTGGTGATGATCTGCAAGCTGGCAGGGCCCACGAAGTTGGCGGTAGGAATGAAGCTGAGACCTGCCAGCCTTGAGTTGACCGTGGCAATGGAGCCGGTGAAGGTCATCGTCGCGTCGCTGGTACCGTCACCGACGCTGAACACCAAGCCGGTGGCACTCGACAATGTGATCCTGCCGTTGGTGCCGACCAGTTGGACCTGCACAGTTCCCGCGCCGGCATCGATGTCGCTGATCGAGATGAGGTTGCCGTTCGCCGAGGAGAACACTCTCGTGACGTTCTTCGGCGTGCTCTGACTCCCTGGGACTGGGACACTGTTCACCGGCGCGTCGTTGACAGCTGTCAGGGTGATCGTGCGGCTGGCCGTGTTGCTGTTGACGGTGCCGTCATTGACGACGAAGGTCACCGTCCGCGTCGTAGTCGTAGGAGCATCACTGTTGTTGTTGTATGTGATCGAACGTAACGCCAATTGATAGTTGGCCACCGACGCCGAACCCGACAGAGCAAGCACACCGGTCGCCGAAGTCCACGTTGCCGTGATCCCGTTCTGGGTGACAAACGCCAGCGAGTCCTGAGCGGCGACGCGGTTGGTGGTGATTGTCACCGCCGCCGAAACCAGATTTGGGTTGTCAGCGTCAGTGACGGTGATACCAGGATCGAGCACTGTCGTGCCGTTCTCGATGTACGCCATGCTGCCGACCGTCGCCGTCACCACCGCAGCATCATTGACAGCGGTGATGGTTATGGTCCGGCTCGCCGTGTTGCTGTTCAAGGCGCCATCGTTGGCGACGAAGGTGACCGTGCGGACGCCTGCGGTCGGGTTGTTAGTGCTGCCGTCGCTGTATTTGATCGAACGCAGCGCCGTTTGGTACAGGGCCTTGGTCGCTGAGCCTGACAGTGAGAGGGTGCCGGTGCCAGCATTCCATGCTCCGGTGATACCACTCTGGTTGACGAACACCAGGCTGTCCTCGCCGTTGACGTAGTTGGTGGTCATCGTGACCGTCGCCGACGCCATGTTGGCGCTATCGGCGTCGACGACCGTCACCAGCGAATCAACCAGTGGCGACACACCGTTCTCGAGGTACGGCAAGGTCGCAACCGTGGTGGTCAGAACTGGCGCGTTGGCAACGGTGATGGCGATTGTGTCGGTGTCGGAGCCGGCGGCGCCCGTTCCGGTGTTGCCGAGGTCGTTTGTCACGATCTGCAGGCTGCCAGCACCGGCGACGGCCGAGGCGTTGAAGCTCAGCCCATTCAACGCGGTGTTGATGTCGGTGATGGTGCCGGTAAACGTCATCGTCGCATCGGCCGTACCGTCGCCGACGGTGAATGTCAGGCCGCCAATGCCGGACAACGTCGTCGTCCCTTGGACGCTGACCAACTGAACCCGCACGGTGCTCGCCCCTGCGTCGACGTCGCTGATCGAGATCAGGTTGCCGTTGGCGGTAGAGAACACCTTGACCGCGCTCCTCGCAACCGTCTGGCTGCCTGGTACGCCATTGACCGGTGCGTCGTTGACAGCGGTGACCGTGATCGTGCGGCTCGCAATGTTGCTGTCGAGGCCCCCGTCGTTGGCGACGAAGGTGACCGTGCGGATGGCTGCGCTCGGGGTGTGGCTGTTGTCGTTGTACGTGACAGAACGAAGCGCGGTTTGATAATTGGCGACCGTGGAGCTCCCGGATAGGGAGAGCACTCCAGTGACAGGGTTCCAAGCTCCGGTGATGCCGTTCTGATTGACGAAGATGAGGGCGTCCTCACCGCTGACGTAGGCGGCGGTCATGGTCACTGTTGCCGAGACCAAGTTGGCGCTATCAGGGTCGGTCACTGTGATTGCCGGATCGAGCAGCGGTGATGCATTTTCGGTGTAGGCCAACGTGGCGACGGTGGCCGTCAAGACCGGAGCGTCGCTGATGGCGGTAACGGCGATTGTCCCGCTCGCAGTGTTGCTGTTGAGGATGCCGTCACCAGCGATGAACGTGACGGTGCGCGTGGCCGTGCTCGGGTTGTTGCTGTTGTTGTTGTAGGTGATCGAACGCAGCGCCGTCTGGTAATTGGCGACGGTGGCGTTGCCTGACAGGGTGAGGACGCCGGTGGCGGCAGTCCATGTTCCGACGATCCCGTTCTGGTTGGTGAACGCCAGAGTGTCCTGACCGTTCACGTAGTTGGTCGTCATCGTCACCGTCGCAGCAACGAGGTTGGTGCTGTCGGTGTCGGTGACCGCAATCCCGGAATCAAGCGCCGTCGTACCGTTCTCGGTATAGGCCATGCTGGTGGCGGTAGCGGTCACCACGGGGGCGTCGTCAACCACGATGGTGAATGTTTGCAAGGCACTGGTGTCGACCGCGCCGTTCGTCGTGCCGCCATTGTCGTGGATGCTCAGACTGACCGTTGCCACACCTGTGGCGCCAGCGGCCGAGGCGAAGGTCAACGTGCCGTCGGCGCCAACCGCGGGTTGCGCGCTGAACAACGCGTTGTTCGTGTTGGTCGCGATGAAGTCGACCAACTGGCCGCTCTCGCCGAGTCCCTGGCTGACAGCGGTTGCCCAGCCAGTGACGATCTGGGCACCGAGGTTCGAGGCGAGGATTTGGTCGGCGCCCTTGGTGAAGCTGGGCGTCTCGTTGATGGGAAGGACGTTGATCGTGACCGTGACCGGTGCCGAACTGAAGAATGGGTCATTGGCGGTGTACGTGAACGAGGTCGTTCCCACGAAGTTGGCCGGAGGCAGGTATGTGAACGAACCGTCGGCGTTGAAGATCAGGCCCGTCGTGCCCGTGACGACAGTGGCCGTGAGGGCATCGCCCTCGGGATCTGAGTCGTTGGCAAGCACGCCGGTGATGGCAGGGACGACCAGTGTTGTGCTCTTGCTCACCGAGTAATCATCGGCTGTTGCGGTCGGCGGCGTGGAGATCGCGACGTTGTCGAATGTTGCGGTATTGATCTTGACCTTCTGGTCCGCCAACGTGTCCAGCTGGTAGACGGCTGACGACGCGAGACCGGCGTAGATGGTCGCGCCCATCACGACCGTCTGGGTAGTCCCTCGCTGTGTCCAAGTTGTGCCGTTCGCTGAGATCGCGGCGGTGATTTGGTTGCCGCGGCGGGTGAGTCTGACCCAATACGGGACATGCAACGCGTCCACGCCTGGAGCGACCGTGGTACAGCTGGCAATGGGAGTGGTATAGCAATCTTGGTCAGGGAGACCCGCGCCATCCCCCGTGCGCCAAATGAACTCGGATCCCTTGTTCTGCGTGAGCCCGACCATCGCGTTGATCGTCCGGCTGGTCAGGTCCTGCCTGAACATCACGCCTGCCTTGGCCACGTCGACATGAGGACCGGCGGTCACCACTTCCGACACGATCCTCGCCGTGATGGTGCCGTCGCCGGTCATCGGCCGATAGACGAATTGGAACCCGTCGGAGTCGTCCCAGACGTCCCAGCCACTGCCTTTGACCGTGTACGACGGCGACGTGTACGTAGTGGAGCCTGCCGTGTTCGGTGGGACCGGGACTCCGACGTCCTGGTTGCTGGTGAAGATGCCCAATGAGTTGACGTTGATCGTCACGAAGTCGGAGTCGCTCAACGCCCCGCCGGATCCCGTGTTGCCCAGGTCATTGGTGACGATCTGAAGTTTCGCGGCACCGGTGAAGTTGTTCGTCGGGGCGAAGGTCGCGTTGATCAGGCTGAGGTTGATGTTGGCGATCGTGCCCGTGACCGTCATCGTCGCGGTGCCGCTGCCGGTCGACGAGGCCAGGCCTGTCGCGCTGGGCAGGGTCACCGTGCCGCTCGTCGCGACGAGTTGCACCTGCACGTTCGATGCCCCGGCGTCAATATCGCTGATCGAGATGCGGGCACTGGCGCTGGAGAGCACCTCGCTGATGTTCTTCGGTGTCTCCTGGGCGACGGGCACCCGGTTGATCGGCGCGTCGTTGACGGGGCTCACCGTCAGCGAAACCGCAACCGCATTGCCGAGCGAACCGTCGTTGACCTTGTACTGGAACGAGTCAGCTCCGGCGAAGTTCGCTCGGGGGGTGTAGGTGAAGGCGCCGTTCGCATTGAATGTCAGCGTCCCGTTTGCCACGCCGGAATAGAGGACGGCCGTCATCGGATTACCTTCTGGGCTGGTGTCGTTGGCCAGCACGCCGGCAGCTGGAACGGTGAGGATTGCGTCCTCGTTGACTGAGTAGCTGTCGGTGGTGGCGACCGGAGGCGCGTGGATGATGACGGTGTAGACCCTCGTCGCTTTGGCACCCGACCCGTCGGTGGCCGTGATCGTGATGTTGGCAAGCTGACCGCCCACGGTCGGAGTGCCCGAGATGATTCCGCTCGACGGATCGATGCTGAGACCGGTCGGCATACCGGTCGCTGACCATGCGGTTGACGTTGTCGGGAGGGAGGCCCCGATGGTCGTCATGAGAACCGACGCGTAGGGGACTCCGAGTTGACCCGACGGCAAAGCGGCTGGACCGATGATGGTCAATTGCGAGGCGGACGACCGAAGCGACGCAGTGATGATGGACACGAGCGGGGCACGTGTGCCCTTTCCTGTCACGGTCAGCGAAACGGTTGACGGATGACCAGTGCAGAAAGCCCCGACCGGTACGGGTACAGGTTCGCAGGTAGCCGATGCCGACAGGATGTTGCGGCCGAGCGCCACGTCGAGCTTCGGCTTGCCATCGTCGGTGCAGACGCGACGAACGAACTGCAGCCTCGTGCTGTCCGCGGGATCAATGACGGGCGCATAAGTGACCACGACCCGGATTGGCGTCACCGCCGAGCGGTCTACCCAACTGAAGCGCAACTTCACGACCGACGGCCCGGGAGTACATGCCACGCTGTCCGCGTCGGATGGGTCGTTAGAGACGCCGAGAGCAGGGTCTGAGACTGCGGAGCCCGGATCGATGCCTCCGGCGGATTGCGCGTCGCGCAGGAGAAACGACGAGATCAACGCCGAGTCGCTCGAGTCGGAGATCTGGGCGCCCGTCGAGTTCGAAACGTTGAGCGATGTGATCAAGGCAGCCACGACGACGCCGCCGATAAGGGCACTGAGCACGAGGGCGAATATCAACTCGACGAGCGTGAACCCTGGGTCGGCCTGTCGGCTACGACAGCGGAGACCCCGTGGCATCCCGACCTTCATCGGATGACGCTCCACGACTGTACGAAGGTCTTGGCGGGGTTGTCCTGAAAGTTCACCTGGGCTCGAACTATCACGGTGGTGATGTTGCACTTGGCATCGGTCGGGGTCTTGCAAAAAGCAGAGAAGATGACATTGCGTTGGAGGACCAACGTTCCATTGGAATCTGCTACGTCCACACATGCGTTCACCCAGTCGACCCTGATGTTGACGCTGTTCAGGCTTAGGTCATCGATCGATGCTCCCGGCGACGCACACGTGAGTCCACGAACCTGCGCAATGGCATTCTCGATCGCACCATCGGCTGCGTACTCGCGGTTGCGCACCGATTCCAGAGTGTTGCGGTTGTTCACACTGCTCGTCGCGAGCGCGGCAAGACCGCCGCCGATCGCGCCAACCATCACAACGAAGCCGATCGCGAGGAGCAGCGCCGCGCCGGAGTCCTTGTGGTGTCGCGGGTTCGCGTGCCGCCGAGTCACGGCGTCCTCACCCTGATGCCCAGGTCGTCGTGAAACCCGCGTGGGCCGGTGACCGTCAATGTCAACAGTTGTGTCGTCGTGACTACTGGGCAGGCGCTGCCGGCACCGCTGGCGGCGAAGCCGGAGCCGGATGGCGGCTGATACGTAACCGAGTAGGTGGTGACGCCGTCGACGCACTTCTGTACCGCAGCCTTCGTGGCCTCGGCATAGTTACGCAAGTAGACGTCTGCTTGCACAGCGATTCGTTGCGAGTTGCCGGCGTTGCCGGCCGTCGCCAACCCCGAGAGCAATGCGGTGACAGTGAGTCCGATGATGGTGATGGTGAACACGATCTCCATCAGCGTCTCGCCGACATCCCTTCGCGCTCGCATCATCATTCCGTTCGTTTTTGTTTGGCATCGGGAGGTTTCTCTCGAGCGGCCGGTGATTGTCATTCATGGAAAGTCCTGAACAGTCCGCCTGGACGCTTGCGCGGCCCAGGCGGACAGTGGTTCAACTCAGGTGCAGCCGAAGGTCGGGGCCTGGGTGGCGGTGCCGGCTGTCAGCATCGTCAATCTCCAAGTCACGCCTACTCCCGCTGTCTGCATTCCGATCGCCGCTGCCGGGTGCGGTGGGGCAGCCACGACTGCTGCGGCATTGGTTGTGATGCCTGTGGGCAGCGTGAGATACGTGCCGTTGGCCAAGAGGGCCAACGTCGGCGGGTAGGTGGAAAGCTCGGCAAGGTAGACGGCCGATCCGGCCTTCGCGGCGTCGAGCGATGCGTTGCACGCAGACGTCGAGCCCTTGCTGACCAAGTTGCTGATACCGACGACAGCGACTGCCGACAGGATTCCGACCAGCACGATTGCGATCAGGATTTCAATAAGAGTAAAGCCCTTATCCTCCCGCTCACCGTCGCTCTGGCCCTGGATATTTGAGCTGTGAATATTCATTGTTCCTCTTATTGTTGGTGGTGCCGCAAGGTTGCGACACGTGTGTTGCTCTTCAGGGTTGATCACGAGGTCGCGCCTCATTTGACCTGGCCAAAGATTGAGTACATCGCTGAAACCTGAGCGACGGCGATGAAGCCGACGACGGCAGCGACGAGAAGAATGACCGCGGGCTGGAACAGTTCGGTCGCCCGCTTCATGTTGAACTTGACCTCGCGCTCGTAGTAGGAGGCGGCCTTGCCGAGCTGGTTGCCGAGCATGCCGGTGCGCTCCCCCACCTGGATCATCTGCCGGGCCGCGATCGGGAACAGACCCGTCTCGGCCATCGGTTCGTAGAGACCGCCACCACGCACCAGCGCTTCGCGCACGGTCACCATGTTCGTTTGGAACAGCGTGTTGTTGGTGCTGTCGGCCGACAGGCCGATCGCGACTGGAAGTGGCACCCCGGCTGACGAGAGCGACGACAGAACTCGACAGAATCGCTCGAGCGAGATGAGCTGGAACAGGTTTCCGATCACGGGCAGCTTCATGGCCAGTACATCCCGGCGACTCTTGCCACGCTTGCCTCCCATGATGGAGAAGGCGACGCCAAGCCCGATCGCGATCGCGCCGAGCACGAGTAGCCAGTAGCTCGTCATGAAATTGGTGAACCCGATGAGCATGCGCGTCGGCAGCGGAAGTTTTGCGCCGAGGCTGGCGTAGAGACCGGTGAACTTCGGCAGCACGAAGACCGACATCACGATCACCGCTGCAAAGGCGACGACGAGCACGACGATCGGATACGTCAACGCGCTCTTCACCTGCCGCTTGGCGGCGATGTCGCGCTCGAGATACTCGGACAGCTGCGACAGAACCGAGTCGAGGTTTCCGGTGTATTCAGCCGACGTCAGCATCGCTCGGTAGAACGCAGGGAAGACCTCGGGATGTGCATCGACGCCAGCGGCAAAGCTGGTTCCGCGATGGATCGACGATCGAACATCATTGATGACGATGCGCATCTGCGGCGACGCGGTTTGCTGGGCGACGATCTCAAGTGCGTCAAGCACGGGGATACCGGCCTCGAGGAACGACGACAACTGACGTGAGAACGCCATGATCACGTCGGACTTGACCTTCTTCCCGATGCTGAACAGAGCCTTCTTCGTCTTGGCGGGTTGGGCGGATCCGACTTCGTCCGGCTGGTCGGCCTCTTGAGCCGGTGACTCCGCGACAGCGGGGCGCGCTTGCGACCGTCGCTCGCCGTCCGCTGATTCGTCAGAAGGATCCAGAGATTGATAGTGCGAGCTCACGATTCCTCCATTTCGAATTGTTGGGGCTTTCATTTACGACCGAGAGAGAGACGAGCGACTGAGGCATTAGCGCCCCTGTCTCTAAGCCAAGCGGCCAATATTTCCTGACAAGAAGAGAGACGGTCGCGACCACATTTTGAAAACGAACTGCGGGCCGACCCGATCCAACACCTACGCGGTGCACCGCGGCCGAGGTCACGTGGACGTCAGAACGGGAGCGATTTTTGCGCGAAACACCCTGGTATTCAGGTTGATCTCATGCAGGAAGCTCACGACTAGATATCGTCACTCCTGGCATCAACTTGAGGATTCCTTGACATCGCAACGGCCTCTTCGAACAACTAAGTCAGGACTCATGGCCCTGGGCACAGTATTAATGGATATGAAATGATTCATCAGATGAGGTGTATACGCCCGTGAGCAGAAGGACAAAAAAGCAAGAACCAGTCACGGTGACGGTCAATGGCGCTGCTCAGGTCACTCCGTTGCTCTCCGCCGAATCTCGGTCCCGGCTCGGCGACCTACTGCTGTCGGACCAATCGGTGCTGCCGGAACAACTTGCGGAAGCGCTCAATCTGCAGCAGGAGTCCGGCCGCCAGCTGGGCGCCATCCTCGTCGAACAGGGCCTGCTCGACACCCGTAAGCTCACCCGGGCGCTGGCAACGCAACTCGGATTGCCAACCGTAGATCTGCGTACGGTTCGACCTACCTCCGAGGCACTCGCGTATGTCAACGAAGAATTGGCTCGACAGCTGCGGATCGTGCCAATGGAGCTCCGTGACGACACGCTGGACGTGGCGATCGCGGATGGCTCCAGTGCTGTCGTGCGCGACGCGTTGTCGCGTCTGAAGGTCGAACACGTCAACATCTACCTCGCCCCGCCCGAGGACGTGCTGACGTGTCTCAACACCTACTACCGCGTGGTATCGGACAGCGACCAAGACATCAAGCAATTTTGGGATACGGCTGCGGCGAGACAAGAGGTCGAGAGAGAGACCGGAGCAACCGACGAGGCTCCGATCATCCAATTGGTCAACAAAATCGTCACTCAGGCATTGCGTGATCGCGCCTCGGATATCCACATCGAGCCAACCGATGGGCGGATCCGCATCCGCTATCGAATCGACGGTGCCCTGCGCGAAGTGCTGAGCCTTCCGGCCACCACGGGTCCCGAGCTCGTGAGTCGCATCAAGATCATGGCCGACATGGACATCGTCGAACGACGACGTCCTCAAGATGGTCAGTTCGAGACCAAGATCGATGGGTCCGGCGTCGATGTACGCGTCGCCACCGGCGCGACCATCTGGGGTGAGGCCGCG
>JAENVT010000212.1 GCA_016650435.1 Ilumatobacteraceae bacterium | reverse complement strand
CGTCGACCCGGGCCGCTTCCAAACTCTCAGCGACGACTTCTCCAGTGTTATCGGTCAGATGAAGGACGGCGGTGTCGAGATCGTCTGCGGCATTCCCATCCCACCAGACTTCGCCACGTTCTGGACGCAGGCCAAGCAGCAGGGCTTCAACCCCAAGCTGGTCACGATGGCCAAGGCCGTGTTGTTCTCGTCGGCAGTCGAGGCGCTTGGTGATATCGGCGACGGCCTGGCCAGCGAGGTGTGGTGGACACCGAACCACCCGTTCACCAGCTCGCTGACCGGTGAGACATCGAAGCAAGTTTCCGATCAGTACGAGGCGTCCACCGGTAAGCAGTGGACGCAGTTCGTCGGCTTCGTGCACGCACTGTTCGAGGTGTGCTTCGACGTGCTGTCGCGGGCCGGCAGCACCGACAAGCAGGCAATCGCCGACGCCGCCGGCGCGACTCAGCTCAACACAATCGTCGGCCCCATTGCCTACGGCAAGAACGGGCTGCCGAAGAACATCAGCCCGACCTCGCTCGTCGGCGGTCAGTGGAAGAAGGTGAGCGGCGGCAAGTTCCCATTCGAGCTGCAGGTCGTCAACAACAAGCAGTCGCCGGAAATCCCGACCAACGGCGAACTCACCCCGCTGGCCTGACTTCAAGCATTCCGTGGGGGTATTGCTGGAAGTCGCCGACCTCTCGAAGCGCTTCGGCGCGCTTCAAGTGGTGCAGGACTTCTCGTTCGACGTTGCCGAGGGCGAGGCTCTCGGCATCGTCGGCCCAAACGGAGCTGGCAAGACGACGCTGCTCAATCTCGTTGCTGGTGACCTCCGTCCCGACAAAGGCAGCATCAGCATCGACGGCGAAGACCTCACCAAGTTGCCCGCCCACGTGCGCTGCCACCGCGGCGTCGGCAGGACCGCACAGATCCCGCGCCCGTTCGAGGGGCTCACGGTGTTCGAGAACGTGTTGGTCGGCTCGACATTCGGAACGACCGGCAGACTGCAGGGCACGCGCGACGAGGCTGCCATTGCTGCGCTCGAGCAAACCGGGATGCTCACCAAGGCCAACGTCGTCGCGGGGTCGCTGACTCTGCTCGACCGAAAGCGGCTCGAACTTGCCAGAGCACTAGCGACTCAGCCGCGACTGCTGCTGCTCGACGAGATCGCCGGCGGACTCACCGAAGCTGAGGTCCTCGAGCTCGTCGAGACGATCACAGAGATTCGCACGACTGGGGTAGCGATTGTCTGGATCGAACACATCGTTCACGCTCTGTTACGAGTCGTGGATCGGATGATGGCGGTCGACGCCGGTCGCAAGTTGATCGAGGGCGACCCGCAGACGGTCATGGCCTCCAATGAAGTTCGTTCGGTGTATCTCGGCGACGACCTCGACGTTGACCTCGATCTGGACGGGGAACAATGAGCGGCTCGCTGCTCGACATCGACCAACTCGACGTCGGCTACGGCGATTTTCAGGCGCTGTTCGGCATCGACCTGCATGTCGCCGAGGCCGAGACCGTGTCGATCATCGGTGCCAATGGTGCCGGCAAATCGACGTTGCTGAAATCCATCGTCGGGCTGGTGCAGCCGATGCGTGGCGACATCCGCTACGACGGTGTCTCGATTGCTTCGACGCCTGCCCACAAACGCGTCGCCCAGGGCATCGCCCTGGTACCGGAGGGTCGTCGCATCTTTGCGTCGCTGTCTGTCGAGGAAAACATCGTGATCGGTGGCGACATCGGTCGCCCGGGCCCGTGGAACAAGCAGCGCGTGCTCGAGGCTTTCCCTCTGCTGACCCGATTGCTGAATCGCACCGGCGAGGGGCTCTCGGGAGGCGAGCGACAAACTCTGGCCATCGCCAGGGCGCTGATGGCCAATCCGCGACTGCTGCTGCTCGACGAGGTATCCCTAGGGCTCGCACCGATCGTCGTGCGCCAGGTCTACGACGCGGTGCCGGTCATCAAGGCCCAAGGAACAACCGTGTTGATCGTCGAGCAGGATGTCAACCAGGCGCTGGCAGTTGCCGATCGTTTCTACTGCCTGCTCGAGGGCCGGATCGCGCTGACCGGAATTCCCCGCGAAGTTGCCAAGGAGCAGATCACCGAGGCGTACTTCGGCATGTCGGGCGGGAGCCACTGATGGTCTGGGTCAACGCTGTCATCCAAGGGATCCTGCTCGGTGGTTTGTACGCGTTGTTTGCGACCGGCCTCTCGCTGGCGTTCGGCGTGATGCGTCTAGTCAACCTGGCCCACGGTGACTTGGCGATCTTCGCCGCCTTCATGACGTTGTCGATCTCGCGGACGTTGAAGATCAATCCGTTGGTCGCCCTGCTGATCGTCATTCCGGCGGCGTTCGTTGTCGGCTACATCCTGCAACGAGTTGTGTTCGACCGAGTCGTCGGCGTCGATCCGGCGTTCCAGATCGTGGCCACCTTCGGGCTCGGCATCGTCATCCAGAACGCGTTGCTCGAGAAGTACACGGCCGACACCCAGGGCCTCAACGTCGGAAAGTTGAAGACATCGACCATCAAGGTCAACGACACGATTGGGATCGGTTGGCTGCCGCTGTTGACCTTCATCACAGCGGTCGTCGTGCTTGGATCGCTCGCCTTGTTCTTGCAGCGAACCAAGCTCGGTCGCGCATTCCGGGCAACCTCAGACGACGCCGACGCGGCCCGGCTGATGGGCATCGACATCAAGCGTGTGTTTGCTGTCGCGATGGCCTTGGCAATTGCCACCGTGGCCCTGGCCGGCGTGCTGTTCGGGGCGCGGTCGTCGTTCGATCCGTTCGTCGGCCCGGCTCGGTTGATCTACGCGTTCGAGGCCGTGATCATCGGCGGGCTTGGCTCGCTGTGGGGCACGCTGGCCGGTGGCGTCACCTTGGGAGTGGCGCAGACAATCGGCCGACAGATCAACCCGCAGTGGGGCGAACTCTTCGGCCATTTCGTCTTCCTGGCCGTTCTGGTTCTGCGGCCGACAGGAATGTTCGGAAAGGTGCAGACACGATGACGATGCGCGTGGTCCCCGGCACGATGACCAGTCGGGTGTTCGCCGTCGTGGCGATCGCCCTCGTCGTCATCCTCGCCTTTCTGCCCTCATGGGGCTCGATCTCGTTGCAGCGAAAGATGGTGGAGCTGCTGACGTTGGTTGCGCTCGCGGTGATGTGGAATCTGCTGGCCGGTTTCGCCGGTGTGGTTTCGGTCGGTCAGCAGGCGTTCGTCGGTCTCGGTGCCTATTCGATGATCGCCCTCGTCAACGTGCACCACCAGAACCTCTACTGGTCCGTTCTGTACTCCGGGCTCGTCGCCGCGGTGCTGTCGATCCCGGTCGGGCTCATCGCCTTCCGTCTGCGCGGCAGTTACTTCGCGATCGGCACGTGGGTGCTGGCTGAGGCGATCAGCCTGATCGTCATTCTGCAGAAGAGTGTCGGGGCCGGCAACGGCGTATCACTGAAGGTCAGTGGCTACGCCTTGGCCACGCGGCAGGACAACAGTTACTGGTTCGCGCTCGTGGTCGGAGTCGGCGCGGTCTTGCTGACGTACCTGGTCTTGCGGTCGCGTCTCGGTCTGCAGATGCAGGCGATTCGTGACAGCGAGGACGGAGCTCGCGGGTTGGGGGCCAATGTGTACCGCACGCGCTTCCTGGTCTGGGTCCTCGCCGCGTTCTGGACAGGCTTGGCCGGGGCGACCTACTACCTGCAGCAGTTGCGCGTGCAGCCGGCCGGTACGGGCGGAGCATTCAGCGTGGTGCAATGGACCGCGCCAATCATCTTCATAGTGGTGATCGGGGGCATCGGAACGATCGAAGGTCCGGTCATCGGAGCAGTTCTCTACTACGTGCTGCGCGACCATTTCAAGGACCACCAGACCGTGTACCTGATCTCGATGGGAGCGCTGGCGATCGCTGTCGCCTTGCTACTGCAAGGTGGCATCTGGGGAACGATCCGCCGCAAGCTGGGCGTCGACCTCTTCCCCGTCCGCCGCCGGCTTGTGGAGTAGCCCTGTGGAGTGTTTGGCGCCCACCTGGGTGCCTCGAAGCACTCCACACGATCTACCTAGGTAGTCGCCGCGTCCAAGATGGGTAGCGGGCCCCGATGACGGCTGAGCAGGGTTTCCGTACTGTCGCCTGTGCCCGCAAGAACCGTCTTGCGGCTTCACACGTAGATAGACCGATGAAACACTCACGACGACAATCACACCAGCCACCGACGCGGCGAAGTTCTGGCTTGCCGGACTCGCCATCGGGCGGAAACGACTTTCCGGCACGACCGATGACGATGCTCGGCGTCTGGGCGCATCCCGACGACGAGTCCTACCTCAGCGCCGTGCTGATGAGCCGAGTCGTCAAGGTGGGCGGTCGCGTCGTGCTGGCATCAGCAACACGGGGCGAAGCCGGGGGTTCAGGCGATCCCGAAGCGCTTGCCGAGATCCGAGAGCGCGAGCTACGCGCGGCGATGTCGTGCCTCTGCGTCCGCGACGTTCGATTCCTCGGGTACGCCGATGGTCAGTGCGCCGACGCCGACGCCGAGCAGGCGATTTGTTCGATCATCGCGCTGATCAAAGATGTCGATCCCGACATCATCGTGACCTTCGGGCCCGACGGTATGACCGGCCATCCCGATCACATCGCCGTCAGCGGGTGGGTGACCGCGGCCGCCGCCGCCGTCGGCCACGAGGGTCTGATCTACGCGACGATGACCGACGACTTCGCCCAACGCAATGACGCGCTGCACTCACGTCTCGGGGTTTGGATGAGTGGTGACGAGCCGAGCACCATTCCGCACCAGGACCTCACTCTCTATGTCGTTCCGACACCGCGCGAACGCGAGCTGAAGAACCGGGCGCTGAGGGCGCATACATCCCAGGTCTCGACATTGGTCGATCTCATCGGCGCCGAATCGTTCGAGAACTGGTGGGTCGACGAGTACTTCCGTCGTCCGACGGTCGATGAATGGTTCGCCGTTCCAAGTCTGGAGTTGTCATGTCTCGCCGTCTGATCGAACCGATGCGGCGGCACGACGTCGTGGTGGTCGGCGCGAGGTGCGCCGGTGCTGCCACCGCCATGCTTCTCGCCGCGGCCGGCCACGATGTGCTCCTCGTCGATCGCGATTCCTTTCCGAGCGACACCCTGTCGACCCATGCCATCGCCCGCAGCGGCGTGGTGCAACTGAACCGTTGGGGATTGTTGTCCGACGTCCTCGCTACCGGCACACCGCCGATTCGCGAGGTCGTGTTCCGCAGCGGTGACGCCTCGATCACTCGCACGGTCAAGGACCGTGTAGGCGTTGACATGTTGATTGCACCACGGCGCCACCTCCTCGACTCGTTGCTCGTGGATGCGGCCGTTGCCGCCGGTGCCCAGCTGATGACCGGCGTCACTATCGACGGTGTCCGTCGCTCGCACACTGGGCGCGTGTCCGGAGTCGACGGTCGTACGACCGCCGGCGAGGTGACGTTCCCTGCACGTTTCGTGGTCGGCGCAGATGGCCGAGGTTCGCGCATCGCCCGCTCAGTGGGAGCTGCCTTCACCGAGGAACGCGGCGAGGACTGCGCGACCCACTACGCATACTTTTCCGGCGACTGGTCGGCCATGGAATACCACGTCGGCGATCGGTCGTTCTCCGGCGTCTTCCCCACGAACGACGGCGAGGCGTGCGTCGGCGTGTGTACCCCCGCTGAAGTCGCACTTCATGCCCGACGCTCGCATGAAACGATCGACGCAGCCTTCGATGCGTTGCTCGAAGCCGCCTCACCAGAGTTGGCCATGCGACTCATCACTGGTGCGACGCGCCGATCGACCACGCGAGGGATCATTGGCATGCCGAACCACATCCGCAAGCCGATCGGCCCGGGTTGGGCGTTGGTCGGCGATGCCGGCTACCACCGCGACGCAATCACTGGACAGGGAATCAGTGACGCGTTCCGAGACGCGGAACTTCTGGCAAGCGCTCTGGATCTCGTGCTGCGCGGAGATGCCGACGAAGGTCCCGCGCTCGCCGGCTATCACTCGACGCGCGACGAGCAGCTACGCGACGCCTTCGAAATCACGTGCGAGATGACGGAGTTTCCGCCACTGGATCGGCTCATGGAGTTGCAGAAACAGCTGGGGGTCGCGATCGACGCGCAGGCCGCGTTCCTCGCTGCCCGCCCGTTGCCGCAACTGGCCGCGGCCTGAGCCAGGTCGTCTGAGCTGTCAAGCGAAGGTCAGTGGCGGTTGCTCTAGCGATCAGAAACGCGGATCGTTTGTACGGTCGCTCAGAAATTCCCGATGATACCGAACGTACGGAAAATGCACGAATGGGCGAGCACACCGACGAAATCCTGGCGGAGGCCGGAATCGAGCGATGACCTGACGCGGTCAGGCGGTGGCCCACACCAACAGCTCGGCTCCTTCGGATCCAGCGCTGAACTGCAGCGGCTGGTGGCCGGTGATGCGTGCACTGTCGCCCGTCGCAAGCGACGTGTTGTCACCGAGAGTTCCGTCGCCGAGCGCTACGAAGAAGTGAACATGCTCGTCGGCCGGCAGATCGACGCTCGCACCAGCCGGCACGCGAGCACCCCACAAGACTGCATCGCGCTGATGAAGGCTGACCGCACCGTCGTGACCTTTGCCCGAGGCGATCGGCACGAGTTGCCCGGACGCCAATGCGTCGTTGACGTCTCGCTGCTCGTAACCCGGATCGATTCCAGCGGTGTCTGGTAGCACCCACATCTGTACGAAATGCACCGGCTCGGTTGCGCTGGCATTCATCTCGCTGTGGCGAATGCCGCGGCCCGCTGACATGCGTTGGGCCAGCCCGGGGTAGAGCACCCCGTTGTTGCCCTCGCTGTCGTGGTGCTCCAACGTGCCGGAGAGCACCCACGTGACGATCTCCATGTCGCGGTGGCCGTGTGTGCCGAAGCCGCCGCCGGCCGCAACCTTGTCGTCGTTGTTGACGAGTAACAGCCCGTGGCCGCTATCGCCTTCGCGATAGTGGGTACCAAAATTGAATGAATGCTTCGAGTCGAGCCAGTCGATGTCTGTATGGAAGCGATCGCTTGCCCGTTGAATTGCAATGGTCATGATCGTTCCAACATAGTTGCGGACGCAACTATTCCCTGCACCTCGCAGGTCATCCGACCGGGTTGCCGTACATCTCCAGCAACGGATCGCTGATCAACTCCAGGCGCTCGCCGTCGGGACCTCGGAAGTACAGCGACGAACCGTCGACGTGAGCAGTCTCGATGTGCTCCTGGTCGAGCCGCTCCTTCAACCGCTCCCACGTCGGTCGCTCAACCGAGATGGCCAAATGGTGAAGGCCAGCGAGGACCTCTTGGTAGGGACCGAGGTCGAGACCGGGAAGATCGAAGTAGGCAAGTGTGTTGCCGTTGCCGATGTCGAAGAAGAAGTGGGTCGAGCCTTCGTAGTCGCGGTTCTCGAACATCTCGATCAGCGGGAAGCCGAGCACGCCTTGGAAGAACTGCACGGTGCGCTCGACGTCGCTGCTGATGAGTGCGACGTGGTGCACGCCGCGCGCAGTGGTGGCGGGCCGTTCGGCTCGCGGTGCGAGGTATTGAGCGCTCAGTTCTTCGCGGCGCGTGGCCAGCCGGGTGCGTTGGTCGGTATCGATGGTCATAGTGGCAACTCCACAGGGTCAGTCGGCAGGGGGCAGAAGACCACAGTACCGGCGCCGGCAGCGACCCACCGCTGGGCTTGCTCGACCCAGGTGACAGGGTCGCCGGCGATGACGAGTTCGGTCAGCGGCACAGCTTCATTGCCGTAGGCCGCGAGTTGGCTGGCAAAGCGCGGGAGGGCCATCTTCTCGGCCATCATCGCCTCGAGCGCAGGCACATCCGCGCTGGCTTGCACGAATGCGGTGAACTTCGGTTCCTCGCCAATCTGGGTTCGTACCTGTTGGAGGTACCGCGGGCCCGACCATTCGGCAAAGATCACGCCGGCGCCAACTTCGGCTGCCAGCGCCATCGATCGCGGGCCACGTACGCCGAGCGAGATCGGTGGCATGCTCTTCGCCGGATGGGCAAGTTGCACGGCGTCGAGATGAACATGATTGCCTTGCATCGACACCGTGTCACCGGCGAGCAGCTGGGTCGTGGCGACGACCACCTCGCGCAACGACGACATCCACGATGCCGGCACGGCGCCGACCTGTTCGATCCAGAAGTCGACCCCGTGGCCGAACCCCATGTGGAAGCGGCCTGGGAACATTTGCGCAAGCGTGGCGATCTCCATCGCGGTGTACGCGACGTTGCGTACGACGGCAGGGGCGATCCCGATGCCGACGTTGATTCGCGACGTTGCGGCCAATGCCGCAGTGGCCTGGGTGAAACCACCGTGGAAGCTGAGGTCCTCGACAACCCACATTGAGTCCAGGTCGTGGGCCTCGACCTGCCGGGCGTAGTCGATGAGTTGATCGGCAGGCCATTCTCTGCGGAACATGACGCCGTAGGTGGTCATGGTGCACCCTCCGAGATGGTTGTCGTCGTCGATCCGGGAATGCGCGCCAACTGTCCGATGTTCTGCCACGTCGCCGGGCTGTCGAATCCGAGAGCCCACAGCGAGACCGCACCGAGTCGTTGTGTCCGTGCCAAGTCGATTCGCAGGCGAGCGCCTTGCGCATCGACGTAGTGCACCTCGCGTGTCTGTGTGCACGTTGTCGTGCCGTCGGTGACGTCCAGTTGATAGGTGAACGACGACTCGCCGGTTACCGGGTCGTGCACCGGTGTAGCCGTGCGCTTGGCAAGCAACTCGTCGATGTTTCGTTGGCTCACGCTGGTCTTACCTTCTTTGTTGGGCGGACAGGTGCCAACCGTAGCGATTGGCCAGTTGTATCCGTACAGCGCAATGCCCAGAACCAGTTTGCTGTCGTCGTCCACCGCCTTCTTGGCCGCGGAGATCGCCTGCTGTACGAACCACATCGGTGCGATCGGTCCGGCCTTGTCGGTGGAGTAGTCGTACGCGAGGATCCTGATCTGGTCGACGTGCGGCGCCATCCCTGCGTAGTCGTAGACCCAGTAGCCGCTGTCATCTGTACGCCCCTTGTCCTTGATGTAGGGCACGCTGACGGACAAGGTTCGGCCATCGGCATGTAACCGGCTGCCTAGCTCGGTGACGAAGTCGATCCACAGCGGGCGCGTCGTCGTCCACGTCGCCCGGTTGTCGGCGAACGCGAACTTCTCGTAGTCGATGTCAATCCCGTCGTAGCCGTTGGCGGCGGCCAGATCGGCGATGGCGGCCACATGTGCGGCTCG
>JAENVT010000211.1 GCA_016650435.1 Ilumatobacteraceae bacterium | reverse complement strand
GGTGTGGGTCGCGACCAACGAAGTGATGCACAGGTTGCCCCCCGGTGACAGGCCAACCGTCAGAGAATTGGCCATCACCGAGCCCCCAGCGCCATTGACTGAGGATGTGGCCCCCACCGGCTGGCCACAGATCGTGCCGGTCAGATAGCCGCTGACACCTGGGTCGACCATCGTGATCGTGCCGGTCACGGCAACAGCGGCATCAGGTGCCGCCCCGATCTCTATGGTCTGCCCCGGAGCTTGATGGCCGCGCCAACCACCCGTCCCAAGGCGGGTGTCGACCATCCGTGTTGGCGGCACGGGCGTGAACCGCAGCGTGCCTGTGGCGCTGAACACACCGGTGACGTCGACGATCACATCGACCGGCGCGTTGCCGGTCAGACAGAACGTGCCATCAGCGGCGACTGGCACGAACACCGCGCCGGCGACCGTTTCGCCCGGTAGCCAGTTGACGCTCGAAACGACCGGAGGCCCCGCCGAACACGGATAGGCAGTCAAGAACCCTGCGAAGTTGCTACCTGTGACCGTCAGCGTTGCCGCGACTGCGTTGGCCCCGGGTGGTGCCTGTATCGCGATCGTCGGGAACCTGCCGGTGTTGCGCGTGTCGAGCTTGCGCTCGGGTGTGAGCGGAGTGAACAACAACCCATCGCTGGGCACGAACACACCTTGCAGATCGACGACGACGTTTGTGGCCGTGTTGCTGAAGACGCACAGCGCACGATCGGGTTGTCGCAGCAACGTCGTGGCGAGTGCGCCACGGGGCTGGCCGGCCAGGAAGTTGACGCTCGACGCCAGCGGCCGGTCTGTCCCGCACGGATACACCGTGAGGAATCCGGCGGTCGCCTGGTCCACGGACGTGACATTGACAGCAGCAGCGGCTGCGTCCGCACCGACCAACGTGGGTGCAAGCGCTGAGAGGTCAACGGTCAGGATGCCGCCTGCGGAGATGCGTTGCCCGGTCTCGCGGGTGTCGACCACGCGTGTCGGCGCAACCGGTCGATACTGATACGAAGCCCCACCGACCGGTGGCGTGACCTCCGGTCCGATTTGCCTCGACCCTCCCAATCGGTCCGTCACATCGTCGGCCATCAGGGTGCTGCGTTGCCGATACTGGGGTGCACCTGGCAGGTGGGTGTTGTCGGAGGCGATTGGTATCCCCTCGGCGATGCGAATGTTCGGCCAGTCCCACAGCGTGAGGTTCGGTCGTTCGGCAGCGACGATCTGCAAAGCCTGATTCCAGGCCTCTTGGTTGGATGCGATCGCTGTGGTCTGCAGCGACCACCACACCTCGTGATCTGCTCCGGCGGCGTCCATGAATCCCCGAATATCGTCGGCCGCACAATCGACATTGCCGTTGCAAGCGATGATGTCGTTGGGTCCCATGCTGACGACGATCACCTCGGGATCAAAGCCCGAGGCGCGTTGGTTTGTGAGCCACAGCGACATGTTGGCCCCAGGGTTGTTGGCCGGGACCTTGCTCCCCGCTTGGAAGCCGACGCCGGCCGCCATGTGCACCGGGCCCCAACCTCGGTCGGCCAGCATCCGTGCCAGCGAAGGACCCCAGCCCGGCACCAGCGGAGCCTCGTACGCCGAGCCGAGCATCAACGAGTCGCCGACAGCGGCGATCGAGCCACGCGGACCGGGCGTGTCGATGAACACCGAGACGAAGTTCGGCGCGGCGGCCGACGCGGTCTGCGGGGCAACGGCCAATCCGCTGCCGACTAGGGCCATAGCAATCGATATGGCTCGTATCCGCATATCGGCACAGTAGTTTGCGCCGATGAGCGCACCCAGGGCAGCATTCGAGGTGTTCACCGATGGGGCGTGCGCCGGCAACCCGGGCCCGGGCGGCTGGGCGTGGGCAACCGCCCCCGATGGCGCACTACGCGGATCCGGCGGCGAGGCCCGATCCACCAATCAGCGCATGGAGATCATGGCCGTCCTCGAGGCCTTGCGATCCCTCGACGGGCCGCTCGTCATCGTGTCGGATTCCACCTATGTCGTGAACTGCTTCCGAGACAAGTGGTGGGTGCGATGGAAGGCCAACGGCTGGAAGAACGCCAAGAAGGAACCGGTCGCCAACATCGACCTGTGGCAACCGCTGATCGAGTTGGTGCTGGAACGCGAACCCGTGTTCCGCTGGGTGAAGGGCCATTCTGGTGACCCGATGAACGACCTCGTCGACATGTTGGCCGTCGCCGCCTCGAAGGGCCCATTCCCAGTCCAAGCCGCCGCTCCCGCGGCGCCCGACGACCCTCAACGCTCGCTGTTCGATCCGTAGAGCGTACGAGTGTCTCCGTACACCACGGGGTGGCGCGAAACACTCCGATGGGCTAGCGGCGGGCGCCGATGGTGCCCCTCGCCCGCAGATCGGCGATCACCTCGGTGTCGAGGCCGATCTCGGCCAACACCTCGTCGGTGTGCTCGTCG
>JAENVT010000210.1 GCA_016650435.1 Ilumatobacteraceae bacterium | reverse complement strand
CGATTGTCGCGGTCTGGTCGAGATGATCTCGGCGAGGATTGACAGGGCCACTTCCTCGGGTGTTCTGGCACCGATGTCGAGTCCTGCCGGGGTGTGCACGCGAGCCTTCATCGAAGCGCACACGTCGATCGTGCCGAGCACGGCCTCGCCCCGCTTGCGGCTGGCGACGAGGCCGACGTACGGAATGTTTGCCTGCAGCGCCTCGACCAGTACTCGTTCCTCGTCTCGGCCATGCGACGCGATGACTACCGCCGCGGTGTCAGCGGGAAGCGTGCCGTCGTACGGCGCGCCGGCGTGACCCAGAGGACCGACCAGTTCCAGCAACGCACGAGCGATCGGCGTGTCACCGACCACGACCACCAACGGCGCAGGAATGACCGGCTCGAGAAAGATCTCCAACGTGCCACCCGACAAACACGGATTGTGCACCGTCAGCGAACCTGGTCTCGGCTCCTCCGGTTCAGGCGTGATCCGCAGCAGCAGCGTGTCGCCGGAGTCGAGCAAAGCCAATGCCTGTGCCCGAACCGTTGACTCCGCACACGCCCCGCCGACGAAACCCTCGAGAGTGCCGTCGGCCAACACGATCGCCTCCGCACCAGGCTTGGCACTTGTCGGCTTCTCTGCCACGACGACGCGGGCGTGCACATACGCAGCCCGAGCATGTCGAAGCTCCAACCCACGAGCAGCAAGATCGTGTGTCATCTGAAAAGGCTAACGGTCGGTGCCATTGGTTGGTTGGCGTCGAGTGGGGTGCCGGGCGGGTGGCGAAGGAGCGCCAGCGACGAGCCACAAGGGCCGAGTAGCCGAAGCGAAGCGGAGGTGATCGAGGCCCATTAAGTAATAGCTAAGTCTGTGCGGAAGGGGTTGCCTTGGATGGCTCGCCACACTTGCGCGGGTGTCAGGGGCATGTCGGCGTGGCGCACTTGAATCGCGTCGAGCACCGAGTTGACGACGGCAGGCGGTGAGCCAACCGTTGCCGACTCACCAACACCTTTTACGCCGAGCGGATGATGTGGCGATGGCGTGGTGGTCTCGCCGAGCTCCCACGACGGGCACTCCATCGAGGTCGGCAACAGGTAGTCCATGAACGAGCCACCGAGGTTGTTGCCTTCCTCATCGAAGGCGATCACCTGCATCAACGCCATGCCGATGCCGTCGGCAAGGCCACCGTGCACCTGTCCCTCGACGATCATCGGATTGATGCGCGGACCACAGTCGTCGACGGCGATGAAGCGACGAACCTTGACCTCACCTGTGCCGGGATCGACATCGGTGACGCAGATGTAGGCACCGAACGGATAGGTGAGGTTGGGCGGGTCGTAGACACATTGTCCGTCGAGGTGGCCCTCGACGCCGTCGGGAAGTTCGAGCGAGCTGTGCGCCAGCATCGCGATCTCCTGGATGGGCTTGCCCTTCTCCGGGTCGCCCTTCACCTGCCACCTGCCGAGCTCCCATTCGAGGTCGTCGGGTGAACACTCGAGCGCGGCCGCAGCAACGATGCGGGCCTTGTCGCGAACGCGACGTGCCACGATCGCGGCGGCCCCGCCGCTGACCGGAGTCGAACGCGATCCGTACGTACCGAGACCGAACGGCGTGTTGTCGGTATCGCCCTGAATGACTTCGATGTCTTCCGGAGGGATGCCCAACTCCTGGGCGACGATCTGCGCAAAGGTGGTCTGATGCCCTTGGCCCTGCGACATGCAGCTCAGCCGGAGCTGGGCCTTGCCCGTCGGGTGCACGCGGAGCTCCGCGCCATCGGCCATGCCGAGGCCGAGGATGTCCATGTGCTTGCGCGGACCCGCGCCAACTCCTTCGGTGAAGAACGAGAGGCCTATCCCCATCATCGGCTCGCTGGTGTCGCCTGCAGCGCGTCGCGCTCGGCGCGCGGCCTGCTCGGCGCGCAGCTCGTCGTAGCCGGCGATGCGCATCGCTTCGCGCAGCGTCGGCGCGTAGTCGCCGCTGTCGTACTCCCATCCGGTTGGCGTGGTGTACGGGAACTGCTCGGCGCGCAACAGGTTCTTCAGTCGCAACTCGGCGGGATCGACCTTCATCTCCATTGCCAGGCAATCGACGAGCCGTTCGACCAAGTACACAGCTTCGGTGATCCGGAATGAACACGCGTACGCGACACCACCCGGCGCCTTGTTGGTGTACACCCCGGTCACTTTGCAGTGCGCGGCATCGAAGTCGTAGCTGCCCGTGAAGATGTGGAAGAACCCGGCGGGGTACTTCGTCGGTTGGGCGGTGCCGTTGAAACAGCCGTGGTCGGCCAGAACGTTGACCCGCACGCCGAGGATCTTGCCCTCTTTGGTCGCGGCGATCTCGCCGTGCATGTGGTAGTCGCGGGCGAAGGCTGTGCTCATCAGATGCTCGCTGCGATCCTCCATCCACTTCACCGGTTTGCCGGTCACGATCGATCCGACGATCGCCAGCACGTAGCCGCTGTAGATGCCGACCTTGTTGCCGAAACCTCCGCCGATGTCGGGTGACACAACGCGGATCTTCTGCTCCGGCAGGCCGGCCACCAATGCGTAGATGGTGCGATGGGCGTGCGGCGCTTGCGTGGTGCACCAGATCGTGAGTTGTCCGGTGGCCTTGTCCATGTACGCCACGGCGCCGCACGTCTCCATCGGTGACGGATGCACGCGCGGATACAACATGTCCTGCTTCACGATCACATCGGCTTTGGCAAACGCAGCGTCGCACTTGGCCTCGTCGCCGGCTTCCCAGTCGAAGATGTGGTTGTCGGTCTTGCCTTCCTTGTCGGTGCGGATCACCGGCGCGTCCGGGTCGAGTGCCTTCTTGGCGTCGATGACAGCCGGGAGGATCTCGTAGTCGACCTCGATCAGCTCCAACGCGTCGCGCGCCGAGTATTTGTCCTCGGCGACGACAAAGGCCACCTCTTGTCCCTGGAAGCGCACCTTGTCGGTGGCGAGCACCGCCGCGGTGTCGTACGACAACGTCGGCACCCACGCCAAGCCCAGTGTTTCGAGCACGGCACCGGTGATGACTGCCTTCACTTTTGGATGCGCTTCGGCGGCAGACGTGTCGATCGACTTGATCAACGCATGCGCGACCGGACTGCGCAGAATCGCGCCATACAACATTCCCGGCATGTCGATGTCGTCGACATAGTTGCCCTTGCCGCGGAGGAACCGCGCGTCCTCTTTGCGCAGCATCCGACCAAACCCAATCGGATTGCCCCCCGCACTCGTCGGTACCTCGGTCACTGTCATACCGACACCTCTTCCTTGGGATGCTCGGAGGCCCAACGGATGGCGCGCACGATGTTCTCGTATCCGGTGCAGCGACAGATCGTGCCGCAGATGGCCTCGCGGATCTCGCCGGTGCTGGGGTCTGGGTGATTGTCGAGCAGGTGCCGTGCGGTCATCATCATCGCCGGTGTGCAGAACCCACACTGCAGGCCGTGTTCGTTCATGAATCCCTGTTGGATCGGATCCAACACACCACCTTGTTCGAGATCCTCGACCGTGCGGATCGTTCGGCCGTCGGCCATCGCGGCCAGCACGGTGCATGACTTCACCGGTTGGCCGTCCATCCACACAACGCACACTCCGCAGTTGGTGGTGTCGCAGCCCCAGTGGCTCCCAGTCAGTCGCAGGTGGTCACGAAGAAAGTGGATCAGCAACAGCCGCGGCTCGACATCGCGCGTGAAATCCTCACCATTGACGTTGATGGTCACTTCCATCATGAGCCTCCCTGTGCTCGAGCAACAGCGCGGCGAAGTGCACGTGCTGTGAGTTCCTTGGCGAGATGCCGCTTGTAGTCGGCGGGACCGCGCTGATCGCTGGACGGATTGCTGGCGTCGGCAGCGAGTTGAGCCGCGGCGACGATGTTGTCTTCGGTTGGTGACTGGCCGCGCAGAGCCGCCTCGGCGGCCGGAGCGCAGAAGTGCTCGACCCCTACTGCAGTCAAACCGACCCCGCAGTCGCTGACGACGTCGCCTTCCATGCTGACAAACACGCCAGAGGCGGCGATCGCCCAGTCGCCAGCGCGACGCTCGACCTTTTCGTAGGCGCTGCCGGTTCTGTTGCGAATCGGAACGCGGATCTCGGTCACGATCTCGCCGGGTTGGGCGGCGGTCTCGTACGGCCCGAGATGGAACTCGCGCGCCGGTACGGTCCGCTGGCCGTCCTTGGACTGGAGCACGATCGTCGCCGCCAATGCCGACATCACGGCCGACAGATCCTCCGAGGGATCAGCCTGACACAACGAACCACCGACGGTCCCACGATTGCGCACGATCGGGTCGGCGATCACCCGCTCGGCCTCTCCGAAGATCGCGTAGTGCTCGCTGGCCACAGCCGACTCGAGCAACTCGCGGTGCCTCGTCATAGCGCCGATCCGAATCTCGTCGCCCTCGATGCGAACGTACGCCAGATCGAGATCGTTGATGTCGATGAGATGTTCGGGTCGGGCGAGTCGGAGCTTCATCATCGGCAGCAGGCTGTGTCCCCCTGCGACCAGTCGGGCTTCTGGCCCGAGTCGATCAAGTAGAGCAATTGCATGTTCGATGCTGGTCGCTCGTTCGTACTCGAACGGCGGTGGAATTTGCATGAGATCCCCTAATCGTCATTTGAGCGCAGGGCACGTCGAGGCTGGCCCCGACGAGATCATGAGCGCCGCCCGGTCGACGGTCAATCGGGTGATAAGCGAAGGGTTATCTCGACCTAACTACGACGCCGATTGTCGCCTACAGTTCCGAGGCGGTGACCCTTGCCCAGCTGAAAGTGTTCGTCCTGGTGTCTCGGCTCGGATCGGTACGCGCCGCTGCGGCCGCTCTGGGTGTCAGCGAACCGGCGGTCTCACAAGCCCTCGCCGCGCTGCGGCAACATCTGGACGATCCGTTGATCGCACGGAGTGGGGCCGGGATGGAGCTGACCCCTGCGGGCCGCAGAGTTGTGACGATCGCCTCGCAAATGGTGAATCTCGCTGTCGACGCCGAGGTTGCGGTCAGACAGTCGAATGGTGCAGCTGAACTCCTTCGTGTCGTGACCACCAGCACCTTGTCGCAGTCGATTGTCCCGTCCTTGCTGCAAGCATTCACAGCGCGTGCTGGCGGCATCGAGGTCAGCCTCGGCGTGGCAACGACCGAAGAAATGGCTGCTCTCGTCGAGGAGCGCCTCGCCGACGTTGCCGTCGGGCCACGGCTGCTTGGCCTCGAGGCCGAAGCCGTGATGCGGTACCGGATGACACTGGTCGGGCATCCAGAACTGCGAATGAATGGTGGCGGATTGGCCGGAATGCGTTGGTTGGTGGACCCGACAGGCACGGATCCGCTGTCCGATGTCGGTGCCCTGTTGACCAAATATCGGGTGCCGGAATCGCACATCATGGTTTTTGCCAACGAAAAGGCGGCATGGTCTGCGGCTGCCGCTGGTGATGGGGTGGCGCCGGCGATCGACCACATGGTCACCGCCGAGGTCGATCGCGGCGTTCTGACCAGGGTTCGAGCGACTGATATGCCCGTTGACCTGCTGTTATACATCAGCTCTCTGGAGTCGCAGCGACGATCGCGTGCCGCCGACAGACTTCGTCGATTCGTCCGCACCCCCGACGCCATGCACGCCATGTATCGCCCCGACGGTGGCGTGCCGGTAGCCAAGTTCCGGCCTCCGGTCTACGTCACTCTCTGGAGTTGACCCGTCAAGAGTGTATGAAGCCCAAAACCTTCATGTTGAAGCTGTCGTGTCCGATATACACCCAGAGGTCCGACGCGGGCGCGGCGAACTATTTTCGGAGGTTTTTCGAATGAAGCGACGTTTGATAGCGGGGGCCGCAGCAGTGCTGGGCACCGTATTGATCGGTGGGCTCGTTGTCCCGACGGCGGCCTCTGCTGCGGATCCCGTGCCCACAACGGTGACATTGCCGTTGTTCGGCGTGCCACTCACGATTGACATCACGACGGGTCCGGGTGGGGCACTGACCGATGTGTCGGTCGACTCTGCCAACGCCACCGTCGCGACGAAGCTCAAGCCACACAAAGTCGTGTTCTCGAGCACCAGCGCCCTCGACCCCACCGCCGACCCGGCCAAGGTCACCGTCAAGTCAAAGCATGGCGGCCAGAGCGTCTCTGCTCGCGCCGGCACGCTGGCCGACGTCTCCGGAAGCGGTAGCTGGAGTGGCGATGTGTTCGGCGACGGCATTGCCGCCTCCAGCGTCGCGTTCACTATCGCTGGTACCGACGCTGCTCCCGACATCACCGGCACCGCGGCGGAGCCCGCGACCGGAATCACTGCGGTAGTCGGTACGGTCGATCATTTGACGGGCGACGGCGACGACGACGAGTCCAGCGCATCCGCTCGTGTCTCGGTGAAGTTCACGACTGCAACAGGCGACCAGTCACGCATACTGACCATCTCGGTGCGGACCAAGACCGACGACGATGGCGACACCTCTGCCAAGGTCAGCATCTCGCTCGGCCGTATCAAGGGCGTCGCTATCGATGCGGCTGCCGTAGCCGGGCCGCACACGTGGAGTGGCGTGCTCTGCGACAATTCGGCCGCAACGATCACCTACGACGTTGCCCTTGATGGTTCAGTGTCGAATGTCGTCGCAACACCGGCAACGGCCGATGTCAAGACCGACGGCGGAAAGATCGACGTTCGCTTCTCGCATGACGAGCGAGTTCGCATCAAGGTCCGCGAAGACAATGGCCTGATCAAGATCTCGGTCGACGAGCGCATCCGTTGCCGCGACGCGGCGAATCCGACGACCAACGTTTCGACCTCGATCCCCGCTGATGGTAACCACGGCGGCGACAAGCACGGTCACGACGGCCACGGTCACGACGACGCCGCGACCACCACCCTTGCTTAGGTACGACAAGGCAGCCCGGCTCCTCTTCGCAGGGGCCGGGCTGCTGCTCGTTTTTGGCGGCTGTTCCGACAACAACTCACCGCAGGTCGGGAATGCAGCCGCCAACGCGACCATCGCTGGCACGGGTGCGCCATCGTCGAACGCCAATGTCCCCGTCACCGTGGCACCGACCACCTTGGCGCCTGGCGAAACGCCGGCACCGGTTGACGGCGCAACGGT
>JAENVT010000209.1 GCA_016650435.1 Ilumatobacteraceae bacterium | reverse complement strand
CTTGCGCACCGAGGCCGTAGCTCTTGCGCAGCACGATGCTGGCCATCGGGACCGTGACGTTGGCACCCGTCACGAACAACCGCGAGCAGTGCCTCACCAACGCAGTCTCTTCAACGGCTGGACCGACCATCATTCCCGGCGTGTCGACCAACGTGACGATGGGAATGTCGAACGCATCGCACAGTTGCAGGAATCGAGCAGCCTTGTCGGAGCCGTCGCTGTCGATCGCGCCGGCGAGATGGCTTGGGTTGTTGGCCACGACTCCGACCGGCTGCCCCTCGACGCGTGCGAGAGCAGTGAACATGCCAAGTCCGTAGTCGCGGCGCAATTCCAACACAGTGCCTGTATCGAACAGCGTCGCGATCAGCGTGCGAACGTCGTACCCGCGCTTGCGTTCCTCGGGGATCTTGCCGCGCAGTTCGCGCTGATCGGCGCACGACCATTCCGTGAGCGAGCCTTGAAAATACGACAGGTATTGCTTGGCGACCTTCACCGCTTCGACCTCGTCGGCGACGGCAATGTCGACCACGCCGTTGTGTTGCTGAACGCTCATCGGCCCGACCTCGGTGGGATGGAACACACCGAGCCCTCCGCCTTCGATCATCGCCGGCCCGCCCATGCCGATGTTGGAGTCGGCGGTGGCAATCACGACGTCGCAGCACCCGAGCACGGCAGCGTTTCCAGCGAAGCAGTAGCCGGCGTTGATGCCGACAAGTGGCACCAGCGCGCTGAGCCGTGCCAGGTAGTTGAACGCCCAGCAATCGAGACCACTGACACCAACGCCGTCGGTGTCGCCGGGCCGGCCGCCGCCGCCCTCGGTGAAGAACACCACGGGCAGCCGCATCGATTCGGCCAGCGCGAACAGGCGATCCTTCTTGCGGTGGTTCTGCTGGCCCTGCGTGCCCGCCAACACGGTGTAGTCGTACGACATCGCCACAACCCGAGCGGCGTGCCCCGTGAACAGGTCCCCGTTGACCGTGCCGATCCCGCCGATCATCCCGTCGGCCGGGGTTCGTTCGATCAGATCGGCAACGCTGCGACGACGGCGTTGGGCGGCGATCACCACTGGGCCGTACTCGACGAAAGACCCGTCGTCGACCAGGTCAGCGACGTTCTCGCGTGCCGTGCGGCGGCCGACCGCACGTCGCTGCTCGACTGCGTGCGGTCGGGCCGCATCGAGGCCGATGGCGTGGCGTGCCTCGACCTCGGCGAGATCGGCACGCACGCTGGTGAGGTCGCGTCCCACCGCCTCGACCATGGCCGGCTGCACGACGACCCCCGGCGTGATCGAGGCCACCGCTGCGCCGGCCATCACCGTCGCGCCCGCTTCGACCAGTAACCCAGCGACCGTGCCGTCACACGGCGACTCGATCGCGTGATGCATCTTCATCGACTCGATCAACATCAGCTGCTGGCCTGCGACCACGGAGTCGCCCGCCGAGACATCCACGGAAACGATCGTGCCCTGCATCGGAGCCTCGACAGGCATCTCCCCCATGCGTCCGACGGTAGCTGGTGCGACCGAATACGGTTGCTGTTGTGAGCGACCCCGTCGAGATCCAGGTGTCGGGACGCACCCTCCCCATTACCAGCCCCGACAAGGTCTTCTTCACGACCCGCAACGACACCAAGCTCGATCTCGTCAAGTACTACCTGTCGGTCGAGGACGCTGTGATGCGCCAGATGTACGACCGCCCGGTGCTGCTGCAACGCTTCCCGAACGGCGCGCATGGGTCCAACTTCTTCCAGAAACGCATCCCCGACGGTGCACCCGACTGGCTGCACACCACAATCGTGCAAACACCGAATGGAACCGAGTCGCGGGCGCTCGTCATCCAGGATCTGGCTCACCTGCTGTGGGCCGTCAACCTCGGCTGCCTTGGTTTCCATTCGTGGCCTGCACACGCCGCCGACCTCGAACACTGCGACGAGCTGCGAATCGACCTCGACCCCGGTCCAGGCACGAACTACGCAATGGCGCAAGAGGCTGCCTTCGCAACGAAGAAGCTGCTCGACGATCTCGGTGTGACTGGCTACATCAAGTCCTCCGGCAACCGCGGTCTGCATATCTATGTGCGCCTGCAACCAACTCACGACAGTGTGGCCGTCCGCAGCGCTGCGGTCGCCGTGGCCCGCGAGCTGGAGCGACGGCACCCCGACCTCATCACCGCTTCATGGTGGAAGGAGGAGCGCGGCGAGCGCATCTTCATCGACTTCAACCAGAACGCACCGCACAAGACGGTCTTCGCGCCGTGGTCGGTACGCGCCCTCGACCACGCTCCGGTGTCGTTCCCGTTTCCCTGGGAGATGCTTGCTTCGCTGCGGCCGCACGACATGACGATCGCTACGGTGCCGGCTTGGGTGACGGACCACGGCGATGCGTGGGCAGCCATGGGCGACTCGCCGCAGTCGATCGAGCCGTTTCTGGAGATGGTTCGTGCCGATCAGGCTGCTGGACTGCTCGATGCTCCGTGGCCGCCCGTCTATCCGAAGATGGCCGGCGAACCGTCGCGCGTTGCCCCCAGCCGAGCCAAGAAACCCAAGCCCGACAAGCCGGCGAAAACCGGTAAGGAGAAGTCCTCATGACGACGTTGCCCGTCGTGGATCGATGGTTCGAGCGTAAGACGATCGATGATTCCGTCACCTTGCTCTGGGAGCCGCACGTCATCCCGCTCATGCGCTGCAATATCTGGCACGTCCGCGGGCGCGATCGCGATCTGGTCGTCGATACCGGGATGGGCTTCATGAGCCTCAGCGACGAGTTGGCCGACCTTGTCGACAAGAACGTCACCGCTGTTGCCACCCATGGCCACGACGACCACATCGGCGGCCACCACGAGTTCGACGACGTCGTTGTTCACCCCACCGAGGCTCCCTTGTTGCTGAACCCGCCGATCTCGTCGCTCGCACCTCGTGAGGCGTGGGGTGACGACGCCATCGATGCGCTCGAGGCTGCCGGTTACCCGATGCCTGAGCCGTACTTCGTCACCGCGCTCCCCCCTGGCATGGCGATCGATTCGTTTCACCAAGAGCCGGTAGCGCGGGTTCGACACATCGAGGAAGGCGATGAGATCGATCTCGGCGATCGTTGCTTCGAGGTGATTCACCTGCCGGGGCATTCACCGGGATCTATTGGGCTGTGGGAGGGCAAGACCGGCACGTTGTTCTCCGGCGACGCGATCTACGACGGTCCGCTGCTTGACGAACTTCAGGAATCGTCGATCGAGGATTACTGCGCCACGATGGACCGACTGCTGACACTGCCAGTCACCGTCGTGCACGCCGGCCACGATCCCAGCTTCGGACGCAATCGATTGCACGAGCTGGCTCGGGCATACCTAGAGCGTCGGCGAGGATGAGCCAAATTGCCTAGCCAAACCGGCTTGCCAAGCCCGACCACGAATGTTTGAATATTGATCACCAGAGAGAGGAGGTGGTCCAAACGATGACAGGTTTAGATTGTGGGACTCTGGAGGTGGTTGGCCGCTAACGGCCTTCGACTGGACCGTCTTGGCGAAACCCCGCCAACCTCCGCTTGAACATCTCACCGAAGTTGGTCCCGTCGGTATTCATAGAGAGATGTCGAGTCTTCTAACAGTTCAATGAACGAGGAGAGGTGCGCGTGCGCCCTCTCCTCGTTCGCGTTCCAGTCCGAGCTACACGCCGAGTTCGGCGGCGTTACCGAGTCTCCGGCGACAAGGATGCCCACGAGCGATCCGCGACTGATTGAGCTGGATGTCGGCTCAACCGGCCCTCCTTTGCGAAGGCCCGAACGATGACGTGAACCTCTGATTCTGACGTGGGTTCGACCGCCAGATCGACCACCACCTGTTGTAGTCCGGTACGTCCGATTGGGACGACGAATCGTTCGGTCGCACCGTCCGAAGCCAGGGGCCGCGTCTTGTCGAACGCCGCGCCACAGCGAGTGCGAACGTCAGCGACGCTGAGCGCGACAACTCCTTCGTGCTCGGCAACCACAGTTCGCATCTTGCGCGAGTGTCGGCAACCGTCGAGGAGTACCTGGTCGCGGTGATGACATCTGCGGGTCGACTCGGAGGATCCCTCGGGGGTGGTGCTGCTGGAGCACGCGGGGCGGCGAGAGGAGCCGAGCGCTCGGCGCGGTGGCATCGGAGAAGTGCGCACT
>JAENVT010000208.1 GCA_016650435.1 Ilumatobacteraceae bacterium | reverse complement strand
TTCGAAGACGTCGGCGAACAACGCGTTGAAGGTGCGCTGCACCGTGTCGCGGAAGATGAACGTGCCACTGAGAAACGCCGTGCTGGCCACGATGGCGAGCGCGGTCAGCACGACTCGTCCCCATCGCGCCCGTACGCTCCGCAACGCGAGGCGGATCATGTTCCAATCCTCACGTGCACACACTCATGTCGTGGCGATCGCTCCGATGATGTCGACCTTGGTGGCCCGACGAGCGGGGATCACGGCAGCGATCACGCCGACGAAGAACGCCACGACCAGGATCACGATCGTGCTGAGAACGGGAATCGTAAACACCGTGATCCCCTGGTCCTTCAGCGACAACACCAGGAGGAATCCGGTCAACAGCCCCAGCAGTACGCCGAGAACCGCGCCGAGCAGGCTGGTGATCACGCTCTCCCAACTGACCGTGAACCACACCTGCGTTCGGGTCATGCCGACCGCGCGCAGCAAGGCGATCTCACGTCGCCGCTCGTACACCGACAGCAGCAACGTGATGACAATGCCAACTGCAGCGATGAGGATCGACAATGCCAACAAGCCATAGATCAACGCAAGCAGCTGATTGACACCGGCAGCCTGGGCGTCGATGTACGCACTTCGGCTTTGCAGCTCGCCACTTCCGTATTGCTCGACCAACGGTTTGATCGCCGCCTCCACCTGAGACGCGCTGACTCCGGGCGCTGTGTTGATGAAGACTGAAAAGTCGAAGTAGCTGCTGGAGTTGTTGGCGTACAGAGCACGGCTCACGACGTATTTGCCGGCCAACTCGTCGGACGAGTACGTACCGACGATCTTCAACGGCAACGAGCCCAAGCCGGTGAGCTCGATGGTCAACGAATCTCCAAGCTTCAACTTGCCGCTCTTCAACGTGTCGTCGGAAACCATCACCGACGAGGTCGATAGATCGGCGTACGAACCACTGGTGAGGTGGAGGTCGAAGACCTGGCCGACCGTGGTGGGGTCGACCAGCGTGATGGTGCCACCTTTGCCGTCGATCCTGGCGAGCTTCTGGCCGATCCCGGCAGCGGCTTCCACTTCGGGAAGAGCGTTGATCTTGTCGGCCAGATCCGGGCTGAGCCCGCCAAACCCGGAGAAGTCGTCTGTTTTCACCACATAGTCACCGACGAACTGCTCGCTGAAGATCTCGCGGACCTGGGCCTTCAGCGTGGCGGCCAGCAAAGCAACTGCTGTCACCAAAGCAACGCCGATCAACACCGGAGCGGCGGCTCGCGAGGTGCGCTTTGGGTTGCGCGAGGCGTTGCCCTGCGCCATCTTGCCGGTGACCTTGAACCCCCGGGCAACCGGTGTGCCGATCACCTTCGCGGCCACGAGCGCCAGCACCGGGCCGAGGATGAGCACGGCGGTCCATACGAGCAGTACTCCAAGTCCGAGCAAGGCGAAACTGGCACCGGCGAGGGTGGCGATGATGCCGAGAGCGCCGACCGCGGCGACAATCAGCCCGCCGACGATTCGCTTGCGACTGCTGCCGACGTTCTCGACCGCGGATTCGCGCATCGCTGCCAATGGCGAAACCCGACCCGTGCGCAGCGCCGGCAAGATCGCCGAGAGGACGGTGACGAACGTGCCGAGCACGATGGTCAGGACGATCGTGCGGGGCAACAACTGCAACGAGGTCGATGGAAACTCGACGCCGAGGGCACCGAGAAACCCTTTGAGCGCAGCCGAGACCCCGATACCGGCGATCAAGCCGAGCAACGAACCGACAATGCCGACCACGACCGATTCCAACAGCATCGCCCGACTCACCTGCGCTCGTCGCGCCCCGACAGCACGCAACAGTGCGTTCTCGCGCTGGCGTTGCGCGGCGGTGATCGAAAAGACGTTGTAGATCACGAAGCACGCAACGCCCATGGCGATCAGTGAGAAGGCCGTCAGGAAGATGGTGAAGAAGCTCAGCCCCTTTTCGATCGAGTCCTGGCTTTCCTTGGTGATCTCGGCGCCGGTGAGCGTCTCGGTTTGACTGGAGGCCGGAAGCGCCGCCTCGATCCGGTCGGCCAGCTCGGCGTCGGAGACGCTGCCATCGCTGGTGGCAACGACGGCATCGATGAAACCTGGCCGGCCGACATAGGACTCGGCAGTCGCCAGATCGAACAATGCGAACGTCGCGCCGCCGGGCGAGGTGACATCGCCATAACGGGCGACTCCGACCAGAGTGAATTCGCGCGACCCTGCTTGAGCCACCACTTTCACTGTGTCACCGAGCTTGTAGCCACCCTTGTCGGCGGTGCTGGTGTCGAGCGCCATCTCGTGATCGTTGACGGGCAGCCGGCCATCGCTGATCTTCCAGAAGGCTTCGCCCGCCGCGGTGATCGAGGATCCGAAGTTGGGTGGACCGTTGCCTTCCTTGCCAACAGGCTTTCCGTCCTTGCCGATGACGCGGGCGAAGCCCAGCACGCTGCTGGCGGCCGTCTTCACGCCTGGCACCTTGGCGACTTCGGCGGTCAACGAATCCGGGATGCGCTGACGCTCTTCCTGGCCAAAGTCGCCCTTGATGACGACCGATGAACGGACGTAGGCGTCGGTGTTGTCGAAGACGTCGGCAAACAGGTCCTTGAAAGACTTGGTCAACGTGTCGGAGAAAATGAACGTTCCTGCCAAGAACGATGTACCCAAGATGACAGCGAGGGAGGTGAGCAATAGCCGGCCCTTTCGAGCCAGGATGCCCTTCAGTGCGAGCTTGAACATCTCTCAGTCACCGAGTCGCTTCATGCGATCGAGCACGAGATCGGCGGTCGGCTCGGTAATGTCGTCGACGACCTTGCCATCCGCCAGGAAAACAACGCGGTCCGCATAGCTCGCGGCGTTTGGATCGTGTGTGACCATGACGATCGTCTGACCGAGATCGCTGACGGCGCGCCGCATGAACTCGAGGATCTCGGCGCCGGAGCGGCTGTCGAGGTTGCCCGTTGGCTCGTCGGCAAAGATGATCGTCGGCCGGCTGGCCAGCGCCCGGGCAACAGCGACGCGCTGTTGCTGGCCGCCGCTGAGCTCGCTAGGGCGGTGCTTCAAGCGGTCGCGCAGACCGACGGTATCGATGACCTGGTCGATCCATTCCTGATCACCGCTCGAGCCGCCCAGCAACAACGGCAAGGTGATGTTCTCGTAGGCGTTGAGCGTCGGGACCAGGTTGTATGCCTGGAAGATGAAGCCAACGGCAGTACGCCGCAAGATCGTCAATTCCTTGTCGTTCAGTGCCGCGAGATACGTGGTGCCGATGTAGACGGCTCCTGAAGTGAGCGAATCGAGGCCCGCTAGGCAGTGCATCAGGGTGCTCTTGCCTGACCCTGATGGCCCCATGATGGCCGTGAACTTGCCCGCCTCGAACGCCACCGTCACGCCATCGAGGGCGCGCACTTCGCTGTCACCCTCGCCATAGATCTTCATCGCATCAACAGCGCCCGCGGCTGTAGAGGTCGTCAATATGTCAGTCATGACGTCTAGTTGTATCAACACTGAGCGTGGCGTGCATCCCTTGATTAGGTGACGTCTGTCGTGGCTGCGGCGGATCCTTTCGAATCCAACGTTCGCTGCCGGGTCGTTGTGTCCTACGCTCAACAGGACATGTTGTGCCCGTCTTGTGCGTCGCCGATTCCAGCAGATGCCAGGTTCTGCTCATCGTGCGGGTACGCCATCACCGCCACACAGTTGGAGGAACGGCGGATCACAACGGTGCTGTTCGCCGATCTCGTCGGATTCACGACCCTCGCCGAACATCGCGACCCCGAAACCGTCAAGCGATTGATCGACTCCTGCTTTCAGCTGCTGGTCGACGACATCACCTCC
>JAENVT010000207.1 GCA_016650435.1 Ilumatobacteraceae bacterium | reverse complement strand
GCCTCGACGAAGTACAGCCCGTTGCCACACAGCAGTGCGACGCGGTCGCCGGTGCCGACGCCGAGCTTGGTCAATCCACCGCGGACCTTGGCAACGTCGTCACCCAGTTGGCGGTATGTGGTCTCGACACCGCGGCTGATGATCGCGACATGGTCGGGGGGATGCCCGTCGATGATGTGTGCGAGGTTCACCGCAACCCGCGTCTACAGACGAAGCAACGAGATGACGCCGGCCGTGAGGATGACGATCAACAAGAGGGCCAACGTGAGCGTGGTCGCCGGACGCATGCCGTCAACCTAGCGGGCACGCAAGGTCACCGGGCTGGTCGTCCCGGTCGGTGGCGCATCGGTCAGCGGCGCGAGCGTGATCTGATCGCCTGGTCCGATACCGAGATCCGTCGCCGCCGAGCGCTGATCGAGAACCAGCGCCAACATGCCGCAACTGTCGACCACCAGACCGACGGCGCCGGTGGCGACGTCGGAGAACGTGTGCTGCCGTGTTGCCACGCGTTGCGATTCGCCGAAACTGACCTGCAGCTGAGGGCCCCACTCGGCGATCTCGTCGGGCCCGATGTTCAGCTGGCAGTTGCCGAAGTGGTCGACCCACAGCACCTCGCCGACCAAGCCCCCGGCTTCTTCCCGAGGCAGCGGAACCATGCCGGGCAACAACTCGTCGGCGTCGATCAATTGGCCGAGCTCGGCGAGGTCGACACCGTTGCACAGGTGGCCGGCGACCGGCGCGAAGATGTCGCGGCCGGCAAACGTGGCACCGTGCGATTGCAGGTGATACTCCTCGTTGGTCAACACCACGGCCCGGCCCGCACCTCCGGCCATCGCAACGGCCGGAGCGAGGAGACCATTATCGGGCCCAACCAAGACGGCCTCACCGTCGGCCACCTCGATCGCGATCGACTTGCGACTGCCTCCGACGCCAGGATCGACCACCGCGACGATGACGCCGCTGGGGATGTAGGAGATACAGCGGGCCAGCGCAAGGCTGCCGGCGCGCACATCGAACGGGGCGATGTTGTGGGTCAGGTCGATCATCTGGGCATGCGCAGCGATGTCTCGAATGACTGCTTTGACGACGCCGACAAACTCGTCGACCAGCCCGTAGTCGGTGAGCAGCGAGACGGTGTCGTAGCGGCGAGCCATTGGCGACAACATAGCCATGGGCGCTGAAGATCGGCGCCTGATCGGGCCGGAAAATCGACGAGGGCCGATGCCAACCCCCCGATGGCACCAGCCCTGTCGGCGCAACCTTGCGGATGCGACTCCGTGTGAAAATCACGCGGCGGTCGTTTTGACCTGTGGAAAGGTTAGTCACAAGGTGGCCACTGAGAAAAGAGTCACATCAAGAAATTTCCGGTTCCGGTGGCGCCCTGAGCGCACTCCGTGAGAACCGCGGCCACGCGTCAGTCGAGCACTAGCGAGGCATACCGAGTTCTCTGCTGCGTTCGGTCGCAGCGAACACGGCTTCGAGCAGGGCCGAACGGGTGCCGTGTTCTTCGAGCACTCGCAGACCGGCGGCCGTGGTGCCCCCCGGCGACGTGACCATGGCGCGCAGTGCAACCGGGTCGCCGTATTCGGCGAGCATCGCCGCAGACCCGACGAACAACTGGCGCACGAGGGCATCGGCGACCGGCCGAGTCAGACCGGCGAGGACTCCGGCGTCGGTCAACGCTTCGGCAATCATGAACAGGTACCCGGGACCACTGCCGACCAGGCCGGTGACGGTGTCGAGCAACGACTCCGGCACGCGCACCACAGTGCCAACCGCGCCGAGGATGCCCTCGGCCCAATCGAGATCGTCGTCGGTTGCAAACGGCCCACCGGAGATCGCGGCCGCACCTTTGCCGAGCAGTGCGGGCGTGTTTGGCATCGATCGGACGACGGCGACACCGTCGCCGCATGCTTTCTGCAATGTCGAGACGGAGACACCCGCGGCAATCGACAGAAGGCGACGCGCCCCTGCCTTGACCGCCTCGGTCGCCGCCGCAGGAACGTCGTGAGGCTTGACCGCGATCAACGCGGCCTCGCACGAAGGCACAGTTGCGCTGATGGCAACGCCGGGGAACATTGTCGTCAGCGTGTCTCGCCGATCAGCGGCGACCTCGACGACGGCGAGATCGGTGGCCGCCCAGCCATTGCCGAGTAGACCGCCGACCAACGCTGCTCCCATGTTGCCGCCGCCGACCACGGCCAATCGGAAGTTGGTCATGGCCGCAGGCTAATCACATGGCGCCGGAACGGATGGTGCTACGACATTCCCCGAAGAGAACCATCCGCCCCGGCACACACACAGATGCCCGCCGAGACCGCCGAAGCGGAAAGAACCGGCTCGCCGAATCTCAGTGAGCGAAGTGGCTGGCGAATCCGAGACGGATCAATGCCGGAAAGCTCTGCTCGGTATATGCGTAAATCGATCCGACGATCCGGTCGACTTCGTCCGCACAGACGGCGGTCACCGGAAGTTCGCCGCGCAGGAACAACGCGTCTTCCACACCGATTGCAAAGTGGGCGCCGACCAACTTCTCGTTTCGGCGCAACGCCATCTCGTACACCTGGACCACGTTCTCCTGGGGCGCGGGCATGACGTATGCCTCGTAGCGCAACGTGCGCTGGCCAAGCGTCAGCCAGACAGTGATGTGTTCTTTTTCGTCGCCTCGAAGTCGCACATACCATCGGTGTTCGTCGCCGTCGCCGCGGTCAACAGCCTCGATCGCCGGATTCGACGCGGCTAGTTGGGCGAGCCACTGGTCGATCTGTACTGCGAGCGCCGACACGGTTGTGTCGTCGTGCACATCGCTCACGCGCAGGCCACAAGCTCGCGCACGGTGAGATCGGCGTAGACCCGACGAAGGCGCGCCGCTGCGAACCCCCAGGTGTACTGCCGCGCCCTGGCTGCGCCGCGCCGGCCCATCGCCACGGCCTCCTGGGGATCGTCGAGGATCTCGGCGATGTACTGGGCGTACCGCTGTGGGTCGCGATCATGCACGAGAAATCCGTTGTCACCGTGGTCGACGAGCGTCAACAACCCACCGACTCCGCTGGCCACGACCGGGATGCCGCACGCCGAAGCCTCGAGGGCCACGAGACCGAAGCTTTCGCTGCGGCTCGGTACCAGCACGACGTCGGCGGCGCGGTAGTAGGTACTGAGAATGTGGTGGGGTTGCGGTTCGATGAAACGAACCTGATCCTCGACACCGAGTTCGGTGATCAGGCCCTGCACGTGCCTCATTTCGCCTACGCCTTCCAATCCACTGGCACCACCAACGATCAGCAGCAGAGCGTCCGGCCGATTCAGCGCGGCGAGGGCCCGCACGGCAACGTCGGGGCCCTTCAGCGGTTGGATACGGCCGACGAACAACAGCACGGGACGATCGATGGGTAGGCCGATGGCATTGCGTGCTCCGGCGCGGTCACCAGGGGCGAAGAAGGCGTGCTCCACACCGGGGGCGATGATCTCGATCTTGCCGGCCGGCTCGCCGTAGAGGCGAAGGAACTGGCGCTCCTCTTCCGTACAGCTCACGCAGATCGCGTCCGCGCAGCCGATGATCTCGGCTTCGGCGCGTTCACGCCACTCGGGCTCGAGATCGCCACCTTCCGCTTTCACCTTGGCGAGCGTGTGGAAGGTGCTGACGAACGGGAGGTCGAGCTCGTGCTTGATGCGGTGCGCCACCAGACCACTAAGCCAGTAGTTGGCATGCAACACATCGGCGGGGAAGTCGTTCTTGAGGTGGTCGACGACCGCATCGCCGAAATCGGCCAGCACCGCGGGAAGTTGCTCTTTGGCGAGATCGTAGGGACCAGCCGGGATGTGCACGACACGATGCCCAGGCTCGACCTGCACGACTTCGGGCAGATCAGGACGTGTTGCTCGGGTATACGTCGTGCACTCGACGCCTGCTTGAGCGAGCGCCGAAACCAGCTCGCGCACGTACACGTTCATGCCGCCACTGTCGCCTGACCCAGGTTGGGTGAGGGGCGACGTGTGGAGTGAAAGCACGGCGACTCGTTGCACGGAGATACGAAACGCTATCGAACTGATCAACATTCCATTTAAGTGGTCGGGACTAGCCTCCGCTGCGCTTCGGCCGCTCCCTCCGAACGGGAACCGGTTCCTGCCTCGGCCTCGGCTTCGCTTCGGCTGCTCTCGTACTGATGGTCGGGACTGGCCTCCGCTTCGCTTCGGCTGCTCCCTCGGGGCGGGCGTTCGCCACCGGTCGTTCCTCAGGTCTTGCCGGCGACGAAGCTTTCGTACACGTTGAGCAACGCCTGACGTTGCTCTGTGGTCAACTGCTGATCCGCGGCGATGGCTTCGCGGACGCCGACGCGTGGTTTGTCGGTGGGTGGCAAGAAGCCGGCCCGTTCGTACAACGACTCGGCACTGATCTGCAGCGCCTTGGCGATCTGCTGCAGGATGTCGGCAGATGGTTTGCGCAGACCGCGCTCGATCTGAGAGAGGTACGGATTGCTGACGCCGGCCAACTCGGCCAGGCGGCGCACACTCATGCGGGCGACCTCGCGTTGCGACTTGATCAAATC
>JAENVT010000206.1 GCA_016650435.1 Ilumatobacteraceae bacterium | reverse complement strand
GCGAGGCTCCACAACAGCGCGAACCCGGCTCGCTTCACGAACTCCCGGTCGCTCGTCGCCCACTGGTCGACCTTGGACCACGCGTGGGCAGTCCGGTCGAACAAGTTGAAGCACACGGTGTCGACGATGGCCCAGTTGTCGCGCTCTGCCTGGAGCCACTCGAGCGCTGCTCGCGATGCGTCGTCAGCAGAACGGGCCGGGCCCTGGCTTGCCATGTCGAACAGCAAACCACGGACGTTGTCAATTCGGCACCTGGTTCGTCGAGGGATTCGGCGCCGGACCGTGGTTTCGCGATAGGTCGTTTGGCCCCTCTTGCGCATCTTTGATGACGATCTCGTGCAAGGTTGGCAAGCTTCGGCCAAAGTAAGTGGTCATGCCGGGGGACCTTCGCGACGGAGTTAGATCGCGGCAGGCCGCGGCGGCTGTGGGGCCGCTACCCCGCAGGCCCCAGACGCTGATCCGCGGCAACCATCTGCTCTCGTTTTTCTGTGTGGCGACCGGGATCATCCTCACTGTGTGGTTCCGCCACGGCGGATTCGGCGCTCTCAACAAGGGGGCTGCTTTTGCGGCGACCAGCCTTGCCCAACTCACCGGCGTTGCCGCGTCTTTCGCCGGCCTCGCCGGGCTGGCGCTTGCCGCTCGCCCGATCGCCGTCGAGCATCGCTACGGCCTCGATCGAGTCTTCATCTGGCACCGCATCCTTGGCGAGACCATGGCGGTGCTGGTCGGCGTTCACGTCGTCGCGTCGATCTTCGCCTGGGGTCTCGACCTGGGGTTTGGCCCGGCGATCATCGATCTCACTGGGCGCGATTCGTACATGGCGCTGGCGTTTGTCGGAGCGCTGCTCATCGGTGCCGTGACGATCTCGTCATTGCGCAGCATCCGCCGCCAGATGTCGTATGAGACCTGGTACTTCGTTCATCTCCTCGCCTACGCCGGATTTGCCATCTCCTTCTCGCACGAGATCGTGTGGGGTGAGCTGTTCGCCAACGATTCCTCCGCCCGCTGGTTATGGATCGGCCTGCATGTCGGCTTCGGACTGATGCTCATTCGAGGGCGATGGGGGCGCCTCGCCGCTGCAGCAATACGCCCGCTCCATGTCGCCGAGACTCGTCAACTGAACGACGACACCACGGAACTGCGGCTCGCCGGTGGCGGCTTGCACAACAGACACGGCGACGCGGGCCAATTCGTGATCGTACGTCCGCTGGTCAAAGGGCTGTGGTGGCAGGCCCACCCTTTCTCGTTGTCGTCAGCGCCGACGATTGACGGGCTGAGGATTTCGGTCAAGACGAAAGGTGATGCAACCGCTGCCATCGGCCAACTTCCGGAAGGAACACGGGTTGTTGTCGAGGGGCCGTTCGGCGCTTGTACGCCGCATCGGATCGATGACCGCAAGGTGTTGTTCATCGTCGGCGGGATAGGGGTCGCTCCCGTGAAGGCGATGCTCGAACGCCTCGACCCCAGACATCAGCCGATCGTGTTGTATCGGGCCCGCCGTCCCGACGACCTGGTCTATGCCGACGAGCTCGGCGCCATGGCTCGGGAGTTGGGCGGCGAGCTGATCACGCTCGTCGGACCGACCGCCACGCTCGCCGTCAAAGACCCGCTGTCGGGCACCGCGTTGCGCAAGGCGATCCCTGATCTAACTGAGCGGGTAGCGGTGCTGTGCGGTCCCGAGCGCCTCCTGTGGGCAGGTCGCGCCGGTCTGCGCGAGGCCGGAGTCGCCGCCGAAGACATCCATTTCGAACAGCCCTGGTGGTAGCCCGATGAGCAAGCGACCATCCGCATCCCTGGGCAGACGCTTACTACCGGCCGTGGCCATGACGACCGCGGCGTCGGGCCTTGTCGCCCTCCTCGACAGACCATCGAGCAGCACAGCCGACGACGTCGGCGTTGACGCCGCTGCACTCCCGGATCAAGGCGCGGTCCTGATTGCGAGCGAGCCTCCTGTCGTGTCGTCGACGTTGCCCGTCGTCGTCGAGCAAACCTCACCGGCGTCGATCCCTCCGGTCACGGGGCCAGTGCAACAGCCCGTCGCCACCGAAGCGCCCGTCGTTGCCGAAGCGCCTGTCTCCGTCGAGACGACAACTGCAGTTGCCTCGGCGGCATGCGATGGGCAAGTGTTCGATGGCCCCAAGGTGAGCACGATCTGGGGTCCGGTCCAGGTCGAAGCGATGGTGTCGACCAGCGGGCAGATCTGCGACATCGTCGTCCTCCGGTCGCCCGACGACCGCCGCAAGTCGAGGGAGATCAACCACGACGCCCTACCTATCCTGCATACCCGAGTGATCAAGGCTCAGAGCGCCTCGATCAGGGGTGTCAGCGGCGCAACGGTCACGTCAAATGCCTACGTGCGTTCGCTACAGGCGATCCTCGACGGTGTGGCCGGCATCACCATCGAAACGATCGAGGCAAATGAAGGCTGAGATCGCCTCCGGCGTGGTTCGCACCCATGCGGTGATGGGCACGATGGCGAGCGTTCACGTGCACGACCGAGCCGAGCGCGCCGTGATCGACAAGGCGATCGCAGCCATGTGGGCGGAACTGGATCGGTTGGAGGACGTCTTTTCGACTTTTCGTCCGACCAGTGAGATCAGCCGCATCAACCGCGGTGAGCAACACCTGCTCGACGCCAGTCGCGAGGTCATCGAAGTTGTCGACGCCTGCACTTGGTTGGAGCATGTCAGCAATGGTGCCTTTCGAGCCCGTCGGCCTGGTGACACCATCCTCGATCCTGCGGGGTTCGTGAAGGGCTGGGCGGCCGAAGGGGCGGCGAAGCATCTCGATCGAGCCGGTTTGGGGCGGTGGTACCTGTCCGTCGGCGGTGACATCCAGACCCGTGGCACGGCTCACGACGGATCACCGTGGCATGTTGCGATCGCCGACCCCAACAGCGACGATCCGCTGGCGACACGTGCCATCGTCGAGGTCAGAGGAGAAGCCGTGGCCACGTCTGGCACCGCCGCCCGCGGTCGCCATCTGTGGGATGGCCGCACTGGCCAGCCGGTCGACGCGCTTGCTTCGATGACCGTCGTCGGCCCCCACCTCACGTGGGCCGACGCGTTCGCCACCACCGCGTTCGTGATGGGACACGAAGGGATCGACTGGGTCACCAACTTCGATGGCTACCGCGCGTTGGCGATCACGACGGGGGGCGAACTGGTATGCAGAGACGATCAATGGGGCGTACCTGCCGATCAGGCATCGATGGCGTGAGCCTCAGGCGGTGAGCGTGCAGAGCGCGGAGGGTCTTTTCGTTCACGCCAACACTTGATCCGGCGAACGACGATCGATGTGGATTGGGACTTTCGTCATATTCGATGAAGCCCGCAGCCTCTACTCGGTGCTTCGTGGGTTCGGCACCATGGCTGTCATGGCACGAGAAGAGAAGTCTGTCCTGGGTTGGTTTGCGTTCGCCGTTGCAGTGGCGGCCCTAGCGCTTGCCACATTCGGCTTGCGAGGCGGGTCGGCCTCAGGAGCGGGTCCATT
>JAENVT010000205.1 GCA_016650435.1 Ilumatobacteraceae bacterium | reverse complement strand
TGATATCCGGTTGATCTGTCGATCGCCGCGATATCGCACCACCACCACAGGAACCCCGCCCACAATGCGCCACCGAGCAACACCCAACGCGCTCCGATCGCGTCGACCACAGGACCGACGATCAAGAGTCCGATCGTCACGGTGCCGCCGAACGCCATGAACCACAGGCTCATCACCCGGCCGCGTTCGTGATCGTGGAGACGGCTTTGCAGCACCGTCAGCATCGAGGTCGTTGTCCCGAAGTAGGCAACGCCGAGGACGAAGCCGGCAACGAAGGCACCGACCGGCTCGCGAGCAAGGGCAAACGCCGTCATCGACACGGCGAACAACGCGAAACCCAAACGGATCAAGCGGCGCTTGTCCCAGTCGACGAAGATCGTGCCGATGGCCAGACCGCCGAGACACGCGCCGAGTCCCCACGTTGCGTAGAGCCAGTTGTACGTCGGCGACCTGGCGACAATTCCGAAGTTGAGGCGGGCAATTGCAGGGAACAGCCCGACGTACGGCAACGACAACAGCGAGAACGTGGTCAGGGCGAGCAGGATGCGCGTCGACACCGGGTTCGCACGTACGAGGCGGATCCCGGAAGTGAGCAGGCGTTTGCCGGTCTCGTGATGAATGACCACCGGGCTTTCGAAATGGACCGACGCGAGCGCGGCGATCACGAACAGATAGGTCACCGCGTTGATCAGGAAGAACTGCGCCGTGGTCACGCCGACGACGGTGAGCCCAGCGACGATGATCGGTCCGACAACCCGCGAGCCGTTGATCATCGTCGAGTTCAGCGAGATTGCGCCGGCGATGTCTTGTCGATGAACGAGAGCCGGTAGCGCCGCCGACCAGGCCGGAGCGTTCAACGCGTTGCCGATCCCGACGCCAAGTTGCACCATGAACAGCGCCCAGAGCGCCGAGTTGTGCGAGGCCAACGGAGCGAGTGCGGCAGAGAAGACCAGTTGGACGGTTTGCATGGCGATCAGCCACTTGCGCCGATCGAACCGGTCGGCGATCACCCCTCCTGGGATCGCCAGGATCAACAACGGACCGAGTTGGGCGAAGACCAACAATGCGACGATCGAAGCCTTGCCCGTGCGCTGGTAGATGTACGCGGGCAGCACGACGTTCTGCATCCACGTGCCGATGTTCGAGGCGAAGGATCCGACGAACATCGTTCGGAAGTCGGGATACGAGAGCGCGGCCCGAGCGCTGCCGGGACGAAAGCGGTGCTGTGGAAGTGGTGAGCTGGGGGGTGCCGTCATCCTCGAGTCCCGATTGGCCAATCGTACGCGGGAACATGGACGGGCGCTCTGTTGTTGTTGTCGTCATGGAAATTTCCGAAGCTTTGGACTTTGCCGGCGCATATAAGAACGGCGTGTTGGTCACGCAGAAGCGCGATGGGCGGCCGCAGTTGTCGAACGTGACGTATGGGGTCCACGATGGAGTGATCAAGATCTCGGTCACGGCTGGTCGGGCGAAGTTCTTCAACCTTGTGCGCGACAAGCGCGCGTCGCTCTACTTGACCCGCGAAGATTTCTGGGCGTACGTCGTGATCGAAGGGGACGCAGAACTGTCGGACGTTGCCACGAAGACCGACGATCCGGGAGTCGACGAGCTGGTCGAGTACTACCGTGCGATCGCCGGCGAACATCCGGACTGGGATGACTTCCGCAAGGTGATGGTCTCCGACAAACGAGTGATGGTTCGGCTAGTGCCAACGCACGCGTACGGAATGCTGAACCGCGGGTGAGACGGCGCGCCGAAGGCGTACCGGCACACGCCTGCTGAACATGTGAAGGATCAGTGACCGGCGGCGAACGTGATGGGCATGTGTGCCGGTCCAAAGATCCCGACCCCCTCGGGCTTCCACGTGATGTCGCCGTCGATCGCCAGCTTGGGCATCCGTTGAGCGAGCAGCGGTAGGGCCTCCTGCAACTCGGCGCGGGCCAGTGCTGCGCCGAGGCAGTAGTGAATGCCGGAGCCGAACGTGACTTGTGGTTGACCGGACGGCGCCGAGGTGATGTCGAAGGCCTCGGGCTCGTTGAACACGGCAGAGTCGCGGTTCGCCTCCGCCAGTCCGACCGACATGAACGTACCTGCCGGGAACAAGACGTCGCGGTACTCGATATCGCAACTTGCGAAACGCGCCGTGCCGCGCACGGCACCGAAGTAGCGCATCGTTTCCTCGACGGCGCGCGGTGCGAGCTCGGGTTGCTCGGCGAGCATCGCCCATTGATCGGGATGATCGGCGAACAGCGAGACTGCGCAGCCCAACTGGTTGCGGGTGGTATCGGTTCCGCCGACGATGACGGCGTTGACCATCATCACCAGCTCGTCGTTGCTCAGCTTGTCGCCGGCTTCCTCGGCGGCGATGAGGTCGGTCAACAGGTCGACGGCCGGCTTGCTGCGGCGCTCGGCGATGAGGCCGCG
>JAENVT010000204.1 GCA_016650435.1 Ilumatobacteraceae bacterium | reverse complement strand
GGTACGAGAAGGACTACTACAAGGTGCTCGGTGTCGGCGAAGACGCGGCCCCCAAAGACATCACCAAGGCCTACCGCAAGTTGGCACGGGCCAGTCACCCCGATACCCACCCCGGCGACGATGCAGCCGAAGAACGCTTCAAAGAAGTCAGCGCCGCCTACGACGTGCTGGGCGACGAGGCCAAGCGCAAGGAGTACGACGAAGTCCGCAAGCTCGGTCCCCTCGGCGGGTTCCAGGGCGGCGGCCGGGGTGGGCCAGGTGGCTACAACTTCAATGTCGGCAGCGAGGGACTCGGTGACCTCCTCGGTCACATGTTCGGCCGCGGTCGACGCGGCGGCGGACCATCGGCATCAGCGGGTCCGCAGCGAGGGGCCGACGTCGAGGCCACCCTCAACCTCGAATTCGCCGACGCTGCACAGGGCTTGACGACAACTCTGCACCTCACCAGCGATGCGCAATGCAGCACCTGCCACGGAAGCGGCGCGAAACCCGGTACCCAACCGAAGGTGTGCTCGAACTGCGGCGGGCGCGGGGTCATAGACGACAACCAGGGACTGTTCTCGTTTTCCTCTCCGTGCCGAGTGTGCGGTGGTCGCGGCGTGGTCGTCACCGATCCATGCCCCACCTGCCACGGCACCGGCAGCGAACGTCGCGCTCGCGAAGTGCAGGCGCGCATACCAGCCGGTGTTGCCGACGGCCAGAAGATCCGCCTCAAGGGTCGTGGTGCTCCGGGGCGCAACGGCGGGCCGTCCGGCGACCTCATCGTCGAATGTCATGTCTCCCCACATCGCTTGTTCGGTCGAGACGGCAACAACCTCACCGTGAAGGTGCCGGTCACGTTTGCCGAGGCCGCCCTTGGCGGCGATGTCGACGTGCCGACGCTCGACGGCCAGCGGGTGATGCTGCGATTGCGGCCGGGTACGCCGTCCGGCTCGAGACACCGTGTGAAGGGCAAGGGCATCGTGACCAACAAGGCGACGGGAGACTTGATCGTGACGGTCGAGGTCGATGTGCCCACTCAACTGACCGATGAACAACGAACAGCCGCCGAAGCCTTCGCCGCGGCAACTACCGTTTCACCGAGGACTCGAATGGAGTCAACAACATGAGATCTCAACATCACGCCGTCTACGTCATCTCGGTCGCTGCCGAGCTGGCCGGAATGCATCCACAAACCCTGCGAATCTACGAGCGACGCGGGCTGGTGCAGCCTGCTCGAACGCAAGGCGGCAACCGTCGCTACAGCGACGTCGACATCGAATGCCTGCGACGCATCAGCGAATTGGCTGCGTCGGGCATGAACCTCGAGGGCATCCGCCGGGTGATGCAGCTCGAGACCGAGAACGAGCAACTGCGCGCCGAGAACGCCGAGCTCCGCCAGGTTGCATCGTCGGCGATAGCTGAAGCAGATCGCCGTTCGCCGCGTCGAGACCTGGTGCCGCTTCACCAAGAGGTGTCGGTCTTCGGTGGCTCGCGGCTGGGACGGCCGAGCTAGTCAGCAGCTCACTCGGCCCCGTCGTTGTCGGGATTGAATCGACTGAGGGTTTGCCACGCCGAGCGAATCACCTCGGCAATGTCGGTGCGATCGAGGTGCATCGCTGACAGGGTCAGCGATCCGGTCGGCACGGTGCACTGCGGGACGGTCAGATCGTCGCCGGCGAACTCGTGCCATTCCGGCGTCTCGAATGGCGATGGAGCAGGCGGCTGCACCAGTCGGAGATGACGATCGGCTCGTGCCCGCGAACCGACCTTCGTGCGCGGTCGGTCGTCGCCGTCGCCGCAACGCCAGGTGATGAGCAGCTCTGGTCGGCTGCCGAGCTCGCCGGCGAGTGCCAGCAACGCGGCGACGCCGTGCTTGCAGGGGTCGTCCCAATCGGGACAGGTGCACGAGAACAACAGCTCGTCGGCGCGCGGAATGAGCCGGGCGACGTGGGCACGTTCGGGGACCTGACCGAGATCTTCGGGACGGCTCACCGTCTCGACAGTGATCGTGACGTGATACGGATCG
>JAENVT010000203.1 GCA_016650435.1 Ilumatobacteraceae bacterium | reverse complement strand
GGTGGCAATCTCGGTGCTCGGCTTGGCGTCGCCGCGGCCCTGCCACACCTTCCAGAGGGCGAGGATGAGGCCGAAGTAATAGACGTGCAGCACAACGACGATGGTGTCGCGGATGGCCTCGTACGACGCGGTGAACGGGAAGTGGCCGCCCAGCGCCTTCGGCTTCAGCAAGTCCCGGGGACCGTAGATGATGTAGCTCTTCGTCCACTGCAGGTCCGCGTCGGAGTGAGCGATCCATTGGTGCGGGACGACACCGAAGGAAATGAACATGGTGCCGAAGACGTAGACCGCGGCGAGCATTGCCTCGCCCCAAGAGATTGGGGTGCCTTTCGGGCGGCGCTTCGCATACGGGATCACCAGAAAAGCCAGAACTGTCGACAGGGCGAACGAGAAGAGGAAGGCCTCGTTCAAAAACGGAAACTTTGAGGGTCTCCACCAGTCGTATGCGATCAGCAACTCGGCTGTCCTTCCTCGTGAACTGCTGCACAAACTGTAGTCACCGATGTGACGCCCAGTGCCATTTTCGGCGACTCGACATGCACAGTCGTCCTTCGGTCTACCACGCCCGATGGCCACAATCGACTGGTTGTGAACTCGTGCACGGTGCGTGTCGAATTCATCTGGAGGATTTCCTGATCTCGACGTCTCGGCGTCTATCGTGGGCACCCGTGACCGAAATTCCCGAGCACCTGCTGAAGCGCAGTCAGGCCGCACGAGCACAGGCCGAAGGCGCAACTCCTCCGGCCGAGACTCCAGCTGCGACCCCCGGCACGGCAGCGGCCACAACCGCGGCAGCAACGCCCGCCGTTCCGACGCCTGCCGCCGCGCCGGCTGCACCCGTCGGTCCCCCTCCTCCAAAGCCCGACATCCCCGTTGTCGTCGCCGCCAAGGCGCGCAAGAAGATCCCCTTCTGGGCGTTTGCAACGCTCAGCACCCTGCCGTTGTGGGCCTTCATGTATGTCCGGGCACTCACTCCCACGACCGAGCGGATCCCGGGGCCACTCGGCGACGGCGCCGTGCTCTTCAACGGATGCTCCACCTGCCACGGCAGCAAGGGTGAAGGCGGAGTCGGCTATCAGTTCTCGCAAGGCGAAGTCCTCAAGACGTTCCCGCACATCGAGGATCAATTGCGTTGGGTGTACGGCGGCAGCGATGCCTACGCGACCGCAGGAGTCCAGATCTACGGCGACCCGGAGCGGGCTGGTGGGGCTCACATCACCAAGGCAAAAGGCACGATGCCTCAGCAGGGCGAAAAGTTCGGCGGTCCACTGACCGACGCTCAGATCCTTGCCGTCGTGTGCCACGAGCGATTCACGCTTGGCGGTGCAGACCCGGTCGGCGCCGACCAGAAGGAGTTCGACAGTTGGTGCGCGGTCGATTCGCCGGCGTGGACCGCACTCGAAGACGGCTCGGCAACCTTCGACGACATCGACACCAAGGTCCCTGGTTCGATCAAGGTCGGCACGGAGCCCGCTGCTGGCTCCTCTGCCGGCGCAACTGAGTGACGTCATCGACTGACGTACTGGTCATCGGCGGCGGTCCAGCCGGCGCCTCAGCTGCCTATTGGCTCGCTCGGTACGGTCACGATGTCACGATCGTCGAACGCAAAGCGTTTCCACGCGAGAAGACGTGTGGCGACGGTCTCACTCCTCGAGCAGTGCACCAACTCAACGAGATGGGCCTCGGCGATCAACTCGCCCAGTTCCACAAGTACAACGGCTTGCGAGCGACCGGCATGGGCAGGCAGCTGGAGCTGCAATGGCCATCACATCCGGTGTACCCGCAGTACGGATACGTGGTGCGACGGCGTGAGCTCGACACAATGGTTGCGCGCAATGCGGTAGGAGCCGGGGCAACGTTGCTCGAAGGTCACGAGGCACTGCAGCCGATCGTCGATCGTGGTTTCGTGCGGGGCGCTGTGGTGCAATCACCCAGCGGCGAACCTGTCGAGATCCGCGCTCGCTATGTCGTCGTCGCTGACGGCGCCAACAGTCGCTTCGGTCGCTCCCTCGGCACGTTCCGCACGCGTGAGTGGCCGTACGGCACAGCCATTCGGACCTATTGGGAAACACCTCGGCACGCCGAACCGTGGATCGAATCGGCACTCGACGTGAAGGACCGCAACGGCAATCCGATGCCGGGGTATGGCTGGATCTTCCCCGTCGGCGACGGCACCGTCAACATCGGTGTCGGGTTGCTGTCGACGTTCCGTGAGTTCAAGAGTGTCAACACCACTCACCTGCTCGACGCGTACGCCCATCAGGTTGCCGATAGGTGGGAGATTGACGCCGACCATCCGGAGTGCAAGGCCACCAGTGGCCGGATCCCCATGGGTGGCTCCGTCGGGCCCAAGGCCGGTCCTTCGTACCTCGTCATCGGCGACGCGGCTGGAAGTGTGAACCCGTTCAACGGCGAAGGCATCGACTACGCCTACGAGACGGCGCGCATGGCTGCTGCGGTCTTGCACGAGGCAATCGACGCCGGTGACCCCACCGCGTTGCAGCGTTACCCGTCGATGCTCGACGAGGAGTACGGCGAGTACTTCAAGGTCGCCAGGTTGTTCGCCAGAGTGATCGGGCGACCGGCGTTGATGCGCGAGTTGACACGTGCGGGCATGCACAGCCGAACACTGATGGAGTGGGTGCTGCGGATCATGGCCAACCTGTTGCGACCCGACGAACTCGGCCCGGCAGAGTTGGCCTACAAGGCCGCCGCCAATCTCGTCAAGCTCGCGCCCAACGCGTGAGGCGGCCGGAGGAGGCCGCCGGGACAAGGAGTTTAGAGATGACGAAGTACCTGATCTCGTTCGGTGATGGCGCGATGACCTTCCCCGAGGAGGAGCTGCCCGACGTGTCCGAGGCCGCGCACGCGGTGGTCCAGGAGGCCAAGAACGCCGGCGTGTGGGTTTTCGGTGGCGGGGTGAACTACGACGAGGAGGCCAGCGTGGTGTCCCCCCACGGGACGATCACGCACGGCCCGTACCCGGTGAGCAAGGAGCGCCTCGGCGGAGTCACGATCGTCGACGTGCCCTCACGCGGGGAGGCGCTGGACTGGGCTGCCAAGATCGCCGTCGCCTGCCGCTGCGCGCAAGTGGTTCGCGAGTTCATGCACGACCCGACCGTCTGATCGAAGGCCCACCACGGCCAGTCATGCCCCGCGTGCGTCGATTCCACTACCCGAAATGTCTGTGCGCGCGCATAGACGCTCCGCGCTTCTGATCGCTCACGCTCATCGAGGAACTGGCAGCGCAGGGCTCGAGATGGGGCCGGATTGGCCCATCATCGACCGACGGCCGAAGGGTCTGTACGTTCTGAGCTAACTAAACAGCCGCTGTCTAAACGGACGCAATGAGGTTCGCCGGTCCGGCGCGTAGCGCCTCGGTGGCTTCGGATTCGGGAAGCGAGTCGCACGCCGCGACGGCTCGCTGGGCCCAGTCCTGCGCGGTGGAGAACGCCGAGGCGACGCCACCGTTGTCGCGGACGACGCGTAGTGCCTTCTCGCGCGCGGCACCGTCGAGCGGCTTGCCCAATAGCGCCAGCAGTTCCATCGCCGGCACCCCGCCGGCCTGCAACGTGCGCATCACCGGCAAGGTGTAGACGCCCTCGACCATGTCGTGACCGGCCGGCTTACCCAACTGGTCGTCGGTCGAGGTGATGTCGAGCAGATCGTCGACGATCTGGAACACATTTCCGTAGGCCTCGCCGTACTCGGTCAACGCGTTGGTGATTGAACCATCGAAGCCGGCAACCAGGCCGCCGATACGCGCTGCCGTTGCGTACAGTGACGCAGTCTTGCCGCTGATCGAGGCCATGTAGCTCACCTCGGGTCGCGCCGAGTTATATGTGTGACGCAGTTCTTCGATCTGGCCTTCGCACAATCTGCCGATGGTGTGAGCAAGCAACCCGGCCACCTCGGTGCCGAGCGAAGCGGCAATTCCCGAGGCCCGCGACAGGAGGAAATCGCCGGCCAGGATCGCCTGCAGGTTGCCCCACTTCGCATTCACCGTTTCGACACCACGCCTGGTGGTCGCCTCGTCCATCACGTCGTCGTGGTACAGCGAACCCGTCTGCACCAATTCACAAGCGATACCACCCTGGATCGACTGTTCCCTGAGTTCGGGATCCGACGGTCCGCACACCTGCGCGGCGACAACCGCGAGCACCGGCCGCAATCGCTTGCCACCGGCAATGATCAGGTGCGATGCGATCTCGTTGAGGTACGGATCGGCCGTGTGCACCGACTCGACGAGCGCCGCTTCGATGCGTTGAACATCCTCGGTCATTCCGGCGAGCGTGAAGAACGGCGAAGGCGCCACCTCGTCAGGCTAGCCAACCCTTCCGACGCCCCGGAAAGTAGTGGTAGGTCGCTAGACCCACCGCGGCCTTTGACAGCACGTTGCGCGCACGACAGGCCGATACACTTCCATCATGTTTGAACGCTTCACCGACCGGGCTCGCCGGGTCGTTGTGCTGGCTCAGGAGGAAGCTCGGCTACTGAGCCATAGCTACATCGGCACCGAACACATCCTGCTCGGCCTCATCCATGAAGGTGAAGGGGTCGCGGCAAAGGCACTCGAGAGTCTCGGCATCTCGCTCGAGGCTGTCCGCAATCAGGTCGAAGAAATCATCGGCCAGGGCGGTACTTCGCCGTCCGGTCATATCCCGTTCACACCCCGAGCCAAGAAGGTGTTGGAGCTGTCGCTGCGCGAAGCGTTGCAGCTCGGCCACAACTACATCGGCACCGAGCACATCCTCCTCGGCCTCATTCGCGAGGGCGAGGGCGTCGCCGCGCAGGTGCTCGTCAAGCTCGGCGCAGATCTGTCGCGAGTTCGCCAGCAGGTCATCCAACTCCTCAGCGGCTACCAGGGTGGCGCGCAGGGCAAGGGCGAGCCGCAGGCCGCAGCCGCCGGGCAGCAGGGCAAGGAAGACACGCCAGGCGACAAGGGCAACAGCCAGATCCTCGACCAGTTCGGCCGCAACCTCACACAACTCGCTCGCGAGAAGAAGCTCGACCCGGTGATTGGGCGCGGCCGCGAGCTCGAGCGCGTGATGCAGATCCTCAGCCGTCGCACCAAGAACAACCCGGTGCTCATCGGCGAGCCTGGCGTCGGCAAGACGGCCATCGTCGAAGGTCTCGCCCAGAAGATCGTCAGCAACGACATCCCCGATACGTTGCGCAACAAGCAGCTCTACACACTCGACCTCGGCGCACTCGTCGCAGGCAGCCGCTACCGCGGCGACTTCGAAGAGCGACTGAAGAAGGTCCTCAAGGAAATCAAGACGCGAGGCGACATCGTGCTCTTCATCGACGAGATCCACACGCTCGTCGGCGCCGGCGCTGCAGAGGGCGCAATCGACGCGGCGTCGATCCTCAAGCCGATGCTGGCTCGTGGCGAACTGCAGACCATCGGGGCGACAACCCTCGACGAGTATCGCAAGCACCTGGAGAAAGACGCCGCGCTCGAGCGTCGCTTCCAACCAGTGCGCGTCGAGGAGCCGACACTGGCCATGACGATCGAGATCTTGAAGGGCGTGCGCGAGAAGTACGAAGCCCACCACCGGGTCACGATCACCGACCAGGCCATCGTCGCCGCTGCCAACCTGTCGGACCGGTACATCAGTGACCGTCATCTGCCCGACAAGGCGATCGATCTCATCGACGAGGCCGGTGCCCGCCTACGCATCAAGCGCATGGGCACCCCGCCTGACCTCAAAGAGATCGAGCGCAAGCTCACCGAAGTTCAGGAGTCGAAGAAGCGTGCTGTCGAAGAGCAGCAGTTCGAAGAAGCCGGTCGCCTGCGCGACCAAGAGAAGTCGCTACTCGACGAGAAGTCGATCAAAGAGGCCGAGGTCAAAGCCAGCGGTGTCGACCTGTTCGACGAGGTCGACGAGGAAGCCATTGCCGAGGTGCTCAGCATCTGGACCGGCATCCCCGTTTACAAGCTCACCGAAGAAGAGACCGCCAAGCTCCTCAACATGGAAGGCGAGCTGCACAAGCGGATCATCGGCCAAGAGAACGCCATCAAGGCGGTCAGCCAGAGCGTGCGCAGAACGCGTGCAGGCCTCAAAGACCCGAAGCGGCCGAGCGGCTCGTTCATCTTCCTCGGGCCCACCGGCGTCGGCAAGACCGAGCTCGCCAAGACGCTCGCCGAGTTCCTGTTCGGCGACGAGAACTCCCTGATCGCGCTCGACATGAGCGAGTACATGGAGAAGCACACGGTCAGCCGGCTGGTCGGTGCGCCTCCCGGGTACGTCGGTTACGAAGAGGGCGGCCAGCTCACCGAGGCGGTGCGACGCAAGCCGTTCAGCGTCGTGCTGTTCGACGAGATCGAAAAGGCTCACCCCGACGTGTTCAACACACTGCTCCAGATCTTGGAAGAGGGCCGTCTCACCGACAGCCAGGGTCGCACGGTCGACTTCCGCAACACCGTCTTGATAATGACCAGCAACCTCGGCACCGCCGATCTGCGCAAAGCCAATGTCGGCTTCACCAAGGTCGACTCGGCGATGAGCTACGAGCGGATGAAGGACAAGGTCAATGAGGCGCTGAAGACGCACTTCCGTCCCGAGTTCCTCAACCGCATCGACGAGGTCATCGTCTTCCACGAATTGGCTCGCGAAGAGGTCATGGTAATGGTCGACCTGATGACGAAGCGGTTGACCGGGCAGCTCGAAGGTCAGGGTCTCGGTATCGAGTTGACCCAGAGCGCCAAGGAACTGCTCGCCGAGAAGGGCTACGACCCGCAACTCGGTGCTCGACCACTTCGTCGGGCAATTCAGCGCATGATCGAAGATGTGCTCAGCGAGAAGATCCTCTACAAGGAGTTCCACGCCGGCGACATCATCGTCGTCGACACCGAGGACGATCCCGACAAG
>JAENVT010000202.1 GCA_016650435.1 Ilumatobacteraceae bacterium | reverse complement strand
TGTCGTAGTGGTTGGTCCACTCGTTGCGCACCACTCGGCAGGTCTTGCCGGTGTACGAGCGGCTGATGACAGTGCCATCCTCTGCAGTTGCCAACAGCGCTTCCTTGTAGCCGTTGACCGCCCGGGCTTCGGGCGTGGCGATGAACCGCGTGCCGATCCACACGCCGTCGGCTCCGAGCGCCAAGGACGCGGCCAGGCCGCGACCGTCGTACAAACCGCCCGCTGCGACGACCGGTACCTGATCGCCGACCGCGTCGACGACCTGCGGGACCAAGGTCATGGTGGCAACCGTTCCGGTGTGGCCACCGGCTTCGGTTCCTTGGGCGACCACGAAGTCGACCCCGCTGGCCACCGCGTTGATGGCATGGCGAACCTTGCCGCACATGCTGCCGACGAGGATGCTCTTGGAATGCAGCAGGTCGATCACTTCGCGCGGTACGCCGAGCCCGGCCACAAACAGTTTGGCGCCACCGTCGATCACCGATTGAATGCCCCGTTCGACCTGCCCCGGCAACGCGGTGAGAAGATCGACGCCGAACGGCTTGTCGGTCAGCTCGCGGACTGCTGCCATCTCCTGCGGTAGCTCATCGGGTCGCATGGTCGAAGCACCGAGTGTGCCGATCCCGCCAGCTTCGCTGACGGCGGCGACCAATCGGTGGTAACTGACGCCTCCCATCCCGGCGAGCATGATCGGATGTTCGATGTCGAGCAGGTCGGTCAACCGCGTACGCATGCTCCGCACCGTATCGAATCCCATCCGAGTGTTTGCGTCCCGCGCCGTCCATTGTGAGGACGGCTCCCGTGTGGAGTGCCCTGGTGCACCCAGGTGGGCGCCGAACACTCCACACCGCCCTGTGGAGTCTTCTGGCGCACCCAGGTGGGCGCCAAACACTCCACGCGGGAGGTGGGATCTCGACCGATAGGGTTCGGCTCGGCTTCCCCCGACGACCTGGTTTTGTTCGAGGAGGAACGCATGATCGATCTCACACCGCCGGCCTTCGCGATCTTTCGCCGCCAGCACGGACACGCCTCCGTCGCCCAGCTTTCCGAAGCCGGTGTCAGTCGCAATGTCCGGCGCAGACTTGTCGAAGGTGGCGTGCTGGTTTCGGTGCACAGGAGTGTTCTGCGCATCAGCTCCGCGCCCCGGACATTCGAGTCACGGTGTGTCGCGATCTGCCTCGCTCACCAGGCGGCATTCATCACGGGCCCGTCTGGCGGCCGCATAGCCGGGTTGCGCCGGATGCCGGCCACAGAACCGATTCACGTGTGTGTTCTCCATGGCGTGCATCTGTCAATTGGCAATGTCGTGTTGCGGCAGTCGAGACAGGTGAGTCTCCTCGATTTCGTTCGAATGAGCAGTGGCATCGTCGTCGCCAGCGGGCCACGCCTCGCGTTCGACCTTGCCAGAGATCTGGCACCGTTGGACCACGCCTCGGTTGTCGAGCAATTGATCCAGCGGAAGATGTGCACGATGGGAACGCTTGGAACGACGGCGCGGCGGCTCTGTCATCCGACTCGGCCGGGGTCGGAGCTGTTCGCTCGGACGCTGATTGCTCGTGGCGACCGGCCTGCCTCGGAGTCGCATCCGGAAGTCGTACTTGCCGAGGCACTGAGGGCACGCGGCATTCCCGTGCAGCCGCAGTTTCGAGACCTCGACCTCCCAAATGGGTCGAGCGTGCGGCTCGATCTCGCCGTTCCGGATGCCCGTTGGGGCATAGAGATCGACGTTCATCCCGATCATCTGCTCCTCGATGGAACGACGAAGGACAAGCGCCGCGATCGCCAGTGTCATCGAATTCAGTGGCAGATCGAACGAGTGACCGAGATCGACCTGCTCGACCTGACTGGCCTGGTCGACGAATTGACAGCCCTCTATGAAGCGCGGGTCAGCGCTGCTGCCTAACCCCTGTGGAGTTCTTCGGCGTACCCTGGTGGGCGCCAAACACTCCACTCGGTCGGGGTTGGTAGGGGCCGGGTTGGTGGAAGAGGTGGCGGTGCCAGCGTGAGGGGGTGAAGGCGATCGCGCGGGGTTCGTCTTCGAACATCCATCGGGCGAAGCGGCGGCGGGACCAGTCGCTGTAGGCCAATAGGCGAATGGCACCGCGGGCTCCGAGTTCGTGGCTCAACACCTTGCTGAGCCACGCCGACATCTTGTGATCGGCGAGAAGGTGGTGCCGCACCGTGGCTCGATACCGGGCTGCAACTTCGACCGCATCGAGGGCCCCGCCGGCGATGATCGCCTCAGCGGCGAGCCGTGCTGTCAGCACAGCTTGGCCGATTCCTTCGCCGGTCATGGTGTCGGTCGCCATCGCCGCATCCCCGACGAAGCACACCCGGCCCGAGGTCAAGGTGGAGCGATCGATCCCGGCAGGAATGGGCCAGGCAGTGTGGCGATCCTCCAACTCGAAGCCGGCGCCGAGTGCCGCGACGACATGAGGACGTTGCAAGAGGTCATCCCACTCCTGCTTCATGTCGCGTACCCGCCGCACTCCATCACGCTGCACGCCAAAGCCGACGTTGGCTCGCCCATCCGGAAGTGGAAAGCTCCACATGTACCCCGGCAACAGGTCGGGCTCGAACCAGACGATCAACCGTTCGGCAGCTGGACCAGTGATGTTTCGTGCATATTGGCGGAACGCGTGCCACTCGCCGAGGTAGCCGGAATCGCCGGCCCCCAAGGCCTTGCGCGTCGCGGACCACATTCCGTCCGCGGCGATCACGTACCGAGCGGTGATGGTGCCAATGTCCGCGACGTCGACTTCGACGGACGATCGTCCGAGGCGAATGCCGTTGAAGGCGTGGCCTTGATGAACAACGGCTCCGGCGTCGACGGCGAGATCGACCAGTGCAGCGTCGAGCTCGCGCCGCGGCGTCGTCGCCGCGAAGATCCCATCAGCGGGCAACGGCACACGCACTTCGCGTCCGCTTGGTGACCGCAACCATGCGGCGTCGACCGACTTCCAATTCGGCACCATCGTCGGCTTCAAACCGAGCAGCTCGAGCTCGCGCAACGC
>JAENVT010000201.1 GCA_016650435.1 Ilumatobacteraceae bacterium | reverse complement strand
TCTACTCCATCTCGGAGCTGCCGCCACCAGCCTGACGTCGCTCTTCATAGCGACGGAGGCTGGACGAACGCTTGGCGGCAACTGACTGCACCAGTCGAGCGATTGCGCGCCGGCACATGAGACGGCGCGCCGGTCCCAGCCTTTTGACTGACTACCGACTCATGCTCGGACGGTCTCACCGGATGTTTACGTGAACGATGCGCCGTTCAAAGGCGGGTCGTTCATCGTTCGTGCATCTCGTCGGGCAAACCGTGCCGAACGCTGTGATCGCCCGGCTGGGAAGTGGCGGATCGCTGTGCCTGTACAGCCTCGGAGCGACACATCTCATCGTCGACGTCGCCGGCTACCTGACCGGACCCGCCCCTGCGACCGGCGGTTCATGCCCGGCCGATCCGGTAGCGCCACCGCCACCCGCGCCGCCCACCGTGCCGCCGGGGCCACCAACTACTCCTCCCACTCAGCCGCCACCGAACCCCTGCGACACGAGGAACTGCGACAACTTCGCCACCTGGGCAGAGGCGAACGCGTACTACCAGACATACTTCCCCTACTACGGCGATGTCGCGCATCTCGATCAAGACGGCGATGGAATTCCCTGTGAGACTTCCGGTCACCCGTAGACGCTCTTCCGAAATTGCAGACGTCGCACCCGCAGGTCATTCCGCACCTCGAGAGGCTTTGTCGCGTTAGTCAGTCCGTCGCGCCGCCCAGCTCTTCACACTGTCGGGCTGTGCCGCCTCGGCAGTGTGTCGATCGACGAACCTTGCAGTGTGCGGACCGAGCGTTGGCGACCACCCGCCATCTACCGCCAGGTAAAACGGCCAGCCGATGCTGCCCGCCTCAACAATCCATTCGAGGCGGTCTGCACAACCACGAACACCTGCGGGACCGATCACGCCGCCTCCCTTCGAGCACAACTATGGTGCTGGCTATCAGCAGCGTCGCTTACAGGTAACACGTTGCACCGCGATCGCGTTTTGCACCTGCCCTCGATCATCCAGTTTGCGATCCTTTCGCCATTCTGTTTGGCTTCCGCGACGCCATCGTGCCAGCCGTCGGCCCATGCGACCCGGTCCCGCGAGGCGGTGCAGAGCCAAGGTGTCGTGCTCGCAAGTCCTTGACGGAAACCGGCTGCGTATCTGGGCTCGTTCAACATCCGAATGCGGTGGTCCTCGAACTGATCGTTTGTCATCATTCGTTACCCCATCGTTGCCACCGTCTATACCCGACGTCGTGGCGATCCAGACACCGGTCATCATCGCGTCTCAAGCCGCATGAGGATGGTTATGGGACTGGCAGCCTCCTCGGTGTACTTCGCCCACTTGCTGAGATGAGTGTGAGCGTTGTGCCGGTAGACCACGGAGCGGGTGAGAGCCCCCCCGATCTAGAGGTTCTCGCCAGTTCGCCGATGATTTGTGTGTCTATCTGGACCGTCGCCGTCGGGCGCGATGGTTCAGAAACTGGATGCGTTAGACCCCTCGATAAGCCACCTGTCACCTCACAAGGCTTCCGGCATCGGGAGCTCCGGCGCGCCGGTCAACTTGAGCGCGGGTCGCGCTTCCCTAGTAATCGCAGCCCGAGCGGCGTACGGTTCACTAGACGGAGCTGCCGGGAAGCAGCCCCGAGACACAGTCGCTAGTCCGTGATCTCGTGACTGCTGGCTCGGCTCGAGATGCGGGTGCGGTGCGCCGGCGCTCGGTCCGGACTGGCCACCTGGGCGCTTTAGGACGCGGCCGCGACCGCATGCGCCTTTGGCGAGAATCGTAGTACCGCTAGTCAAGGGCCAGTACTAGTCGCTCTCAGCCCTAAGGATCGACGCGAGCGCCTCGGCCAAGGCATCGGTGATGCGGCCAGGGTGGTGTCCGACGGTCGTCGCCGAAACACCGACGCGGTACATGGTGAGCCCTTCCTTGTAGACAGCGACGCTGTCGAACTCGGCGCCGTGTTCATTGACCCATACCTCGAGCGCATCCTGTTCTACCTCGGGGAGAACGGTCCGCATTTCGATCTTCTCCACGCTGTGAGCGTAAGCCCGGCGTCAAAACAACGCCCTGCGCCTCAGCGCACCGCCGGACCGGCACTTACGTCACCCGACGATCGCCTGCAGCTCGTTGAGCACCTTGCGCACCTGGCCCCACGACGCCGGCGTTCGCGGGATCGAGCTCGACAACGTGACCGTCGCAGCGTTGCGCGAGCACCGCCGCAGCCAGGTCGAGGAGCGTTTACTAATGGGTGCCGGTTTCACTGATCGCGGCTTCGTGTTCTGCCTTCCCGATGGTCGGCCATATCACCCGGAGCGCGTTTCGACGGAGTTCGATCGTCGAGTGGCTAAGTGGAAGCTGCAGCGGATCACGCTGCACGGTCTGCGGCACACTTGGGCAACACTCGCGTTGCGCGGTGGCGTGCATCCGAAGGTTGTGCAAGAACGCCTAGCACACTCGACGATCGGCGTCACCCTCAACAGGTACTCGCATGTGTCGGTCGGAATGCAACGCGAGGCGGCCGAAACGGTTGCGGGCCTGATCTTCGGCGTTTGAGATAGCTTCGCTGAGTCGGAGGAACGGTGTAACGTTGACGCCAAAATGGCGCAGTGATAACCGCCAACGTGTGGGAACGAGTCGTCGAAGTTGGATCGGATATCAACTCGGGCACGGGCTTTACGATTGACGGTCCGCGTGGTCAGTACCTCGTGTCTGCACGGCACCTATTTCCGAAGGCGGACATCATTCATGTGCGGATCGTGTATCGCTCCCGGAGATACGACCTTCATCTCGAGCCACTCAAAGTCGCTTCGCCCGACGCTGACGTGGTTGTGGCGCTACTTCCGGAACCGATTACCCCGCCGGATCTGCCGTTACCTGCCACCAGCGATGGAATGATCTTTGGTCAGCGTGCGTACTTCGTCGGGTTTCCACACGGCGTGGGAATGAGTATCGGTGGTGATGCGAGGTTTCCGCTCGTAAAGGGGTGCGTCGTATCCGGCACATTGTCCGGTCCTGAACCCGAACGTAAAGTTCTCCTACTTGATGGCTTCAACAACCCCGGCTTCTCGGGTGGTCCGGTCGTGCTACTCCCCGGAGAACGGGATCTGCCGTTACAGGTCATCGGCGTGGTGTCCGGCTTCTTGCCGGAAGAAATCGAACAACCGGAGGGATGGAACGTCTCAGCGAACAGCGGCATTGTCGTCGCAACACCGATCGAGGCCGTGACTTCCGCACTCTCGTGACCAATTCGTGACCAACGGTCCATTTATCCGAGTGTGTCCGAACTCTGACCTGGGGCTAGTTGGTGTCGAAGGTTCGACTCGGAGTCAGCCCCCTCTGCTACGCGTGTGGTTGCTCCTCGGTCGAGCGGCCTGACTCGCGGGCGCAGATGCGCATATGTGACGCGGATCAGACTGAGTGTCTCGGTAGCGCGTTTCCGGACTGCAGTCGGGACCTTTGGCCCTCTCCGCAGACCAGTCGCGGCCGATGTGTCAGTAGATGAAGAAATGTCGCTTCGTGGCGGCGATGAGACCAGTGCCATGCGTCGGCAGCGCGGAACTTGGTCGTCGACGGGCGAATGACGCGCAAGGAGGAGTTCCGGCATGACGACATTGACCGGCGAGATGACCGATATGGGCGCCTTTGCGATGCTTGACGCCCTGCCGGAACGGGTGATTCGGTACCATCTTTCGGATCTCGTCGTCGTGTACTGCAATGCCGTCTGGGCAGCGTCGTACAACCTTGAGCCGGCTCAAGTGGTCGGCCGATCGCTCGATCAGTTCCTGAACGAAGACGGGCTGGCCGGCCTCAAGTCACAGCTCGCCCTTTTGGGTCCCGACAACCCGGTCGTACTCGACTGCGTCGCTCGGTCCGACTTCAGCGTGCCGGGCGTTTGGGTGGAGTGGGTAGATCGGTACGTGTCCGGTCCCGACGGTGCCGAAATCCTCGCGGTGGGCCGCGATGTCACCCGCCGCCATATCGCCGAGTCGAACCTGGCCGAATCCGAAGCTCGGTTCCGCCATCTCGCCGACAATTCCGCCGATGTCGTGTGGCACTTTGCGTCCGAACCTTTCCCACACTTCGTCTACCTGAGCCCGTCGGTCGAAGCGATCCTCGGGTATTCGCCCTCGTACTTCCTCGGGGACTTCACGCGAATGCTCGAAATCCTCGACGATGTCGGCAGGTTGGCCATCGCTCGAGCGATTGCCGGCGAGCAGGTGCTCGAGCGTTTTGATTTCCGGTTTCGTCACGCCAACGGCTCGATCGTCGTCGGTGAGACACAGACCACGATATTGCCTGGTGGTTTACAAGGTGTCAGCCGCGACGTCACAGAGCTGCGACACCTGCAAGCAAACATCGCCGATCTCGCTTTGCACGATCCGCTGACCGGGTTGGCCAACCGCCGTCTCTTCTACGAGCTTTTCAGCGCAGAGCTCGGGCGCAAGGAACGCAACGGTCAACCACTGGCAATCGCCTTTCTCGACCTCGATGGCTTCAAGGGCGTGAATGACACGTACGGTCACGACGTCGGCGACCTCGTCTTGTGCGAGACAGCTCGGCGGTTGCTTTCGACGGTGCGCCGCGCCGATTGTGTTGCCCGCCTCGGCGGTGACGAGTTCGTCATCGTCTTCGAGCCGAACGGCGCGGACTCGAACGATCTCATCTCGCGCATCGACCGCATCCTGTCAACGCCGATCGAAATCACCCCCACCGCAGCCGTGTACTGCCCGGCCAGCATCGGCATCGCGGACACCCGGACCGTCGGGCACGACGCCGATGAACTGCTGGCCGCTGCCGACGACGCCATGTACGAAGTGAAACGGGCTCGTTACGCCGTGCGAGACGCTCCACACGAGAACGTGCAGAGCGACGTGGTCTCCGGCGTCCACCACTGCCGCAGGTAGGCGGCAACGGGGGGCGGTCAGCGCCGCCTCCAGCATGCTCTCACTTGCGAACGTGCCCCATCCTGCGGGCAGTCCCTCGATCTGCTCAAGCCACTTGTTGCCGATGCCGAGGAAGTTGATCAGCTTCACGATCTCGTAGCGGATGTGGTCCACCATGTCATCGAGCTGTGACACGATCACTGCGCGCGACTATGTGCCGGGCTGACATTGGACCAAGGGCGACGGTCTGAAGGCTGACCTTGCCGAGATCCACGCCCGGGTGGCCCACCTCGGCCTGATCCGGCGCTCCGTGCAACGCGATGATGAGGACTTCCGCTGGGACGTGTTCCTGCAGAGCACCGCCGTGCCGACCCTGCTTATCGTT
>JAENVT010000200.1 GCA_016650435.1 Ilumatobacteraceae bacterium | reverse complement strand
GGTGACTTCGCCGCTCCACGACCAGCCGCTGCTCCCTCACCTCATCATCCGGAGCCTCGCCGCCAACGACGACGCGCCGTGCATCCATCTCGCCGGGCGCGTCGCGTCGTACGCCGAGGTTCGGCGACGGACCAGCCAGCTGATCCAAGCCCAGCGAGCGCGGGGCGTCACGCGCGGGACGCGCCTCGCCGTGCTGTCGAAGAACCGTCCGGAGGTCCTCACGAACCTGACGGCGTCGCTCATCAACGGATGCGTGCTGACGCCACTCCACCCGATGGCCTCGCTCGCCGACCACGCCTACGTCATCGGCGATGCCGAGATCGACTGCCTCGTCTTCGATGCCGACAACTTCACCGATCGTGCACGCCAGCTCAAGGCGCAGTTTCCGGATCTCACGGTGCTCGGCTTCGGGCCCAACGACGTCGGCGACGACTACCTCGCGCTCGCCGACGAGTTCGAGCCGGCGCCGCTCGTGGCTCCCGCCGTGAGTCCGGATGACCTGTGCACCATCGTGTACACCGGCGGCACAACCGGTCGACCAAAAGGTGTGCTCATGAGCCACCGCGTGTGGCAGGCGATGACGTGGATCCAGATGGCCGAGTGGGAATTCCCCGACGACCTGCGGATCGCAATCGCCACGCCACTGTCGCACGCTGCGATGTCCCTCCTCGCGCCTGTGCTGCTTTCGGGCGGCGCGTTCTACGTGATGGAGTCGTTCGACCCGAACGGCTTCTTCGACTTGGTCGAGGAACATCGCATCACGGCGACGCTGATCGTCCCCGTCATGCTGTACGCACTGCAGGGACACCCACGGTACGAAACGGCCGACATGTCGTCGATGGAGACCATCTTCTACGGCGCGTCGCCGATGAGCCCGGCCAAGTTGGCTCTGGCGATCCAGGACTGGGGACCGATCTTCTTCCAGTTTTACGGGCAGACCGAGGCGCCGATGGTCATCACCCACCTGAAGAAGGGCGAGCACGATCTCACACGGCCCGACCGCCTCGCCTCGTGCGGCCGCCCGGTGCCGTGGATGCACGTCGCCTTGCTGGACTCAGACGACCGACCCGTCGCACCCGGAGCATCCGGCGAAATCTGCACCCGGGGTCCGCTTGTGATGACGGGGTACAAAGACCTACCCGACGAGACCGCCGAAGCACTGTCGGGCGAGTGGTTGCACACCGGCGACGTCGGCCGCTTCGACGACGACGGGTACCTGTACATCGTCGACAGAACCAAAGACATGGTGATCACCGGCGGATTCAACGTGTTCCCACGCGAGGTCGAGGACGTGATCACGACCCACCCCGCTGTCAGCATGGTGATGGTCATCGGCGTACCGGACGACAAGTGGGGAGAAGCAGTGAAGGCCGTCGTCGTGCTCCGGCCCGATCACGAGCCCTCGGACGCGCTAACCCGAGAGCTGCAACAACTGGTGAAGGACGCGAAGGGTTCACAACAGTCGCCGAAGTCGATCGACTACGTCGAGGCGCTGCCGCTCACCCCGGTCGGCAAACCCGACAAGAAGGCTGTGCGGACTCGGTACTGGAACGACATCGATCGCGCGGTGTCGTAGAGCGGCGCATGCCGACACCGACATCCGACATCCGACAACCAACCAACCAAATACATCTGATGTTCGCTACGTGAGCCTTAGAACTTTTCCGGCCGACGCGCAGGCGCCCCGTTCTTCCCGATCATTGGTAGGACTTGCCTGATCAGTGCTAGGAGTGTCCAACTATGTGTTCGAGGCGGTACGCGGTAATATTCGAAAGGCGCGACCGCTCTGATCTTTCGCTACGCAGAGTGGGGGATCGACGAGAGGGGGAGGATGAACGAGGTCATTCGATTCGCGCTGTTGGGGCTCGGTGTTGGCGCGTTGTACGCCTTAGCGTCCCAAGGCCTGATCGTGATCTACCGCGGCACGGGGGTGTTGAACTTCTCGCTCGGCGCAACGGCGATCGCCGGCGTCTTCATGCAGTGGGATCTGCAGACGCAGCACGGCTGGCCGTTCCTCCTCTCGGCTCTCGTCGGCGTCGCCTGGTCGGCCTTTCTGGGGGCACTCACCCACTGGGTGATCATGAGGCCATTGCGCCGGGCCAGTTCGCTGGTCCGAGTGATCGCGACGCTCGGCGTGCTGGTCACGATCCAGGCAGGGGTCATCATCCGGTACGGCTCCAACCCTCATCAGGTCGAAAGCTGGCTGCCGACCAACCGAGTGACGCTGTGGGGCGACGTCGGGATCACGGTCGATCGCCTGATCCTGCTCGGCATCGGGAGCGCGTCGGCGTTTGGTCTGTGGCTGCTCTATCGATCGAGTCAGTTCGGCCTCGCCACTGAGGCGGTGTCGGAGAGCGAGCGTTCCGCTGCGGCAGTCGGGTTGTCTCCCAACAAGATCGCAGTGATGAACTGGGCGTTGGGATCGGCGATCGCTGCTGTCGCCGGGATCCTGGTCGTCCCCATCATCACGCTGCAGGTCACGGCAATGACCGCGCTGATCCTCGCCGCGCTCGCGGCCGCATTGGTCGGCGACTTCCGGTCATTCCCGATCGCCACGGCAGCCGGGTTCGCGCTCGGCATCGGCCAGGCGCTGGTGGGACGGTTTGCCGACCAGCAAGGCCTCGCACCATCGCTCCCGTTCATCGTCATCATCGTCGTCCTCGTGTTCCGGGGGCGGTCACTGCCACTGCGTGACTACTACCTCCAACAACTCCCGATGGTCGGCAACGGTCGAATGTCGTGGGACTGGACGTTGTTCGGCTTCGGCACCATCGTCTTCCTGATGCTGACCAAGGAACCGAAGTGGATCGACGCGCTGACGGTGTCGTGGGGGGTCGCTATCGTCCTGCTGTCGATCGTCGTGCTCACCGGGTACACCGGGCAGCTCTCCCTCGCCCAGTACTCGATTGCGGGATTCGGTGCGTTTGTCGCAGGGCGGCTGGTCGCCGTCTTCCACATCCCGTTCCTCCTCGGACTGGTGGCCGGCGTCGCCGCCGCCGTGCCACTTGGAATCATCTTCGGTCTTCCGGCGGTGCGAACCAGGGGGATCAACCTGGCGATCGTCACACTCGGCCTGGGGACCACCATCGAGCTGATGCTCTTCAGGAACCGCAACTACACCGGCGGCGTCCAGGGCACCCAGGTCGGCAACCCCGAGATCTTCGGCTTCGACATCGGATCGATCAATCACCCGGCGCGCTACGGGATCTTCGTAGTGGTCATGGCGATGGTGGCAGTCGTGGTGATTGCCAACGTACGACGAGGCCGCAGCGGCCGCCGGCTGATCGCTGTCCGCACCAACGAACGGGCGGCGGCGGCGCTGGGTATCGACGTGGTGAAGGCCAAGCTCTTCGCATTCGCACTGGCGTCCGCAATCGCTGCATTGGGCGGCATCGTCATCGCGTTCCGGCTGAGCTCCATCAGCTACCAGTCGTTCACCAACTTCACGTCGATCACGTACGTCGGCCTGGCGATCGTCGGAGGCGTCGGCTACCTGCTGGGTGCCTTTGTCGGTGGCACGATGGCCACGGCCGGGCTCAACCAGCAGATCCTCGAGTCGACCTGGCCCGGCGTCGGACGGTGGATCCAGCTGATCAGCGGCATTGCGATCCTGCTGACAGTGTTGACGTACAAGGACGGCGTGGCCGCCGAGTGGGCCAAGGTCTTCAAGTTGCTCAAGAGGGCCAGGAAGTGGGGTCGGCCGTACATCATCGAGCTCGCCGACGTCGCCGATCCCAGGAGCGCCACCGACCACCACGCCCGAGTACCACCGCGGACACTCACCTTGGAGGGATTGACGGTGCGCTACGGGGTGGTGACTGCCGTCAACAATGTGAGCTACCGGCTCGAACCCGGCACTGTAACCGGCCTGATCGGGCCGAACGGCGCCGGCAAGACGTCGCTGATCGACGCCATCAGTGGGTTCGCGCGGGCCGGGGGTCGGGTGCTGCTCGACGACCTCGACCTGTCGAAGGCGCCGGCGATGAAGCGCGCCAGGGTCGGTGTGGCTCGCTCGTTCCAGTCGCTCGAGTTGTTCGAGGACTCGACGGTTTTCGAGAACCTCAGCGTGGCCGCCGACCCGCAGGATCTCCGCTCGTACGCGCTCGATCTGATCTGGCCGATCAATCCACCGCTTCCGCCCGAAGTGGTGCGGGCCGTCCTGGAGTTCCAACTCGACCAAGATCTGCATCGCGATGTCAGGGACCTGTCGTACGGGAAGCGACGGCTGCTGGCGATCGCCCGGGCGGTGGCGATGAGTCCCAGCGTGCTCCTGCTCGATGAGCCGGCCGCCGGTCTGAGCTCGACGGAGAGCACCGAGTTAGCCCGGGTGGTCCGCCGCTTGGCCGAAGACTGGGGCATGGCGATCCTGGTCGTCGAGCACGACATGAACTTCGTGATGGGAGTCTGTGATCAGGTGATGGTGCTCGACTTCGGGAACCTGATCGCGTCGGGCTCGCCCGAACAGATCCGCTCCGATCCGGCCGTGATCGCCGCCTATCTTGGCGACGACAGCGACAACGCGCCTGACGACGGACCTGACGGCCCGTCCACATCGTCGCCGGCGACCGCGTCGGTTTCAGGTCGTGCGTCATGAGACAACCATTGTTGGAGACCCGCAACCTCAAGGCCGGCTACCTGGGCCGAGAGGTGGTGCGAGCGGTCAACCTCACGGTCTATCCCGGCGAAGTGGTCTGCCTGCTCGGCCCCAACGGTGCGGGCAAGTCGACGACCCTGCTGACGATCGCCGGCGAGCTGGCGCCGGTCGACGGACTCGTCATGTTCAACAACGTGCCCACCTTCACGCCCATGTACCAACGCGTCCGCGACGGTGGCATGGGCCTGGTCACCGAGGAACGGCTGGTGTTCACCAAGATGTCGGCCCGCGACAATCTGCGCATCGGTGGGGGTTCGGTCGAAGGCGCGTTGGCGCTGTTCCCGGAGCTGCAATCGCGACTCTCGGTCCGGGGCGGGATGCTCTCCGGCGGCGAGCAACAGATGCTGGCCCTCGCCCGAGCGCTCAGCCGCAATCCGTCGATCCTGCTCGCCGACGAGCTGTCGCTCGGTTTGGCGCCGAAGATCGTCGACCGCCTGCTCGGCGCGGTCCGGACTGCGGCCGACGAGCGTGGCACGGGGGCGTTGATCGTCGAGCAGCATGCCCACAAGGCGCTGAAGTACGCGGACCGGATGTACATGATGGCGCGCGGCCAGATCCTGCTCGAGCTCCCCGCAGCCGAGGCGATCCAACGACTCGGCGAGATCGAGGAGGCCTACATGCGCGGTACCTCCGAGACCGAGGAGGACCACCTCGAGCGGCTACGACGGAAGAACAAGAAGAAGGCATGGAAACGCCTGCGGGTGCGCGAGCGCGAGTTGGCTCGTCTCACGGGCAAGGTCGTCTCCACCAGAAGGGAAGAAGATGATGAGTACTACTTCGACGCCGAACAGCAGCGGCGTGACTGGTCGCAGAAGGCGAGGAGGTAACTGACCATGGGTTACCGCACCGCAGAGCTCCCACCCGGCGACCTCGACGACTTCGCCAAGATCCCGTTCTTTCCGCGGATGAAGATGCTGCAGCTCCACTGGGTGCAGTACGGCTTCGGCACCCCGAAGCAAACGGTGATGTTCTATGTCTGGAAGATCTTCTACTACGCGTTGTTCGGATTGATCTTCTGCGGCGCATTCACCAAAGGTCTGGAGTTCAACAACATCGCCGGTTGGTGGGACGAGCCGATCCTGTACCAGAAGCTGATGGTCTGGACGATCCTGCTGGAGATCATGGGGCTGGCCGCGACGTGTGGCCCATTGGCGTTCCACTTCGATCCGCCGATCGGGGGAATCCTGTACTGGTGGCAGAACGACACCCTGCGGGTCCCTCCGTACCCGAATCACGTCCCGTTCACCAAGGGCAACAGGCGGACGCCGTGGGACTCCGGCCTCTACAAACTGATCGTGTTCTGGCTGATCATGATGATGTTCCTGTCCGGTACGCAGGTCGATGGACTGCCCGCGGGGTCGGCCGGGGTGCTGCCCCAATGGGCGCTCGTGACCTACTGCTGCCTGATCCTGTTGATGGGTCTCCGCGACAAGGTCGTGTTCCTGTCGGCCCGTTCCGAACAGTACGTCCCGACGATGCTGTACTTCGGATTGTTCCACAACTTCCATGACATGATCGTCGGCGCCAAGATCGCCATCGTGGTGATCTGGATGGGGGCCGGCTTCTCGAAAATGCAGCACGGCTTTTCATCGACGGTGGCGATCATGGTCCAGAACACGCCGTGGATGGTGTCCCAACGGTTCCGGCAGGCGACGGTCAGGGACTACCCGAACGACCTCCGGCCATCGAAGCTCACGCATGCCCTGGCTCACATCGGTGGAACCACCTGCGAGTTGGTGATGCCGCTCGTGCTGTTGTTCTCACCGTGGCCGTGGCTGACCTGGATCGCCATCGTCTCGATCTGGATGCTCCACACCTTCATCATCTCCACGATTCCGTTGGCGGTGCCGTTGGAATGGAACGTGTTCTTCATGTTCGTTGTGGCATTCCTGTTCGCCAACTTCCCCGCCGGTGCTGGCTACGGGGTCGGCGACATGAATCCAGCCCTGCTGGCGATCGTGGTGTGCGTCGCCCTCGCACCGATCATCCTCGGAGCACTTCGGCCGCAGTATGTCTCGTTCCTGGTCGGGATGAAGCAATACGCCGGCAACTGGGCGGCCGCCACGTTCTCGTTCCGCGACAAGTCGATGGAGGACCGGATCAACCAGAAGATCGTGAAGGCCGCCGACAACCAGATCGACCAGATCGAGCCGCTGTTCGGCAAGGAGATCTCGGAGATCTTCATTCAGAAGGCGGTGGCGTTCCGGATGATGCACCCGATGGGACGCATGCACATTTCGGCCCTGATGCGCCACACCGCCGGACTCGACGATCGGGTCCAACGCGAGGGCGAGTTCGTCAGCAATGTCCTCACCGGTTGGAACTTCGGCGACGGCCACTGCCTCGACGAGCGCCTGATCGCGGCGCTTCAGGAGCGATGCCAATACGAACCGGGCGATGTCGTGGTGGCGTGGACCGAGTCGCAGCCGGCCTTCAGCAAAAAGGTGCAGTACCGGGTGATCGACGCCGCCCTCGGCACGGTCGAGAAGGGGTGGTATCACAACGACGATGCCTTCAACGAGCAGCCGTGGCTTCCTAACGGCCCGATCCCGCACACGGTCACCTGGACACGCCCGGGGTACGTGGCACCGGGCGTCGCCCATCCTGGCAACGGCGGCCGAGTGTGAGTTGAGGCGCAAGCATCCCGTGACGACGATCACCGACCTTACGGAACCATGATCGTCCTAGACCGATGTCACGACCTCGCGGTCCACCACGACATCGGTGCAAGACTCTGGGGGTGCCGGGATTCGTCGAGGACCTGCGTTTTGCTCAACAGGCTCGTGTGGCGGTCGAGGTGACCTTGTTCGACGGTCAGAAGTTCTTCACGGGCGTTCATGACGTCGACGAGGAGGTCGGCATCGTCAGCTTGTACGAGCCGCAAACGTTCAGCGATGCCACCACGCGACGTCGTGTACAACTGGCTGACATCACGTCGGTCGTCGTGACGGAGATCGACTACACCGTCGACTGACCGATCACCCTTCGCGTTGGAGGTTCTCGAGCACACGGTCGAACACGGAGGCAAGTGTTGTGAGCTCCTCATCCGACACCAAGTCGAAGAAGTACTGCTGCACGCTTTCGGCGTGGTTCGGTGCAGCGCCCCGGATGGCCTTTCTGCCGGAGCTGGTGAGGCGCAACATCAGGCCGCGAGCGTCGTCTGCACAGTCCTCGCGGACGACCAGGCCGCGTTTTTCCATCCGGCTGACGTGATGCGACAAGCGACTGCGGTCCCAGCCGATCTCGGTACAAAGTTCCCGTGCCCGGAGCACGCCGCCGGGTGTTTCCGAAAGCGGCACGAGCACCTTGTAGTCAGCCCCAGACAACCCGGCGTCGCGGGTGAGCTGATCTTCCAAGGTGGCATAGAGGTGCTGGTTCATGTGGAGGTATGCCTGCCAGACGGCGGCTTGGCGGTTGTTGAGCCATCGCGGTTTTGCCACGCCCGAACCGTACATCGTTGTTGACGCATCATCAAACACCCGGTATTGTGGACGTGTCATCAAAACTCTTTTGAACAGGAGTCGATAACCATGCCGGCCATCACCGTTGAGACCTTCGTACTGCATTGGTGGTACTGCCAGTGACGACCGTTCACATCGCCCGCGCCGTCGGCTCGACCGAATCGACCGCCGCCAAGTACCGCGTCGACGTGCGAGTCGGCGCTCATCAGCTCATAGCTGACGAACCCGTTGCCGCGGGCGGCGGCGATCTCGGTCCATCACCATTCGGGCTTCTTCTCAGTGGGCTTGTCGCTTGCACGGCGATGACCCTGCGCATGTACGCGGCACGCAAAGGTTGGGAGCTCGCCACGATCGAGGTCGAGGTCCGCTACGACGCCGACCTCGACGGCCGGCGCGTCATCGAGCGAACAATCACCGTCCCGGTTGGCCTGAGCGAGCAGCAACGCGCACGTCTTGCCGACATTGCCGAGCGGACGCCGGTCACGCTCGCGATCCGCGAGGGCACACCAATCACCACCACATTCCAAACCCACGACGACTGAACGTCACCACCGAACAAGGAGTACCCCAATGACACAACTGAGCATCCTGCGCACCCACGACGACCGCGAGATCCCCGTCGCCGGCCTGTACACGATCGACCCGATGCACACCACTGTCGAGTTCATCGGCCGGCACCTGATGATCACCAAGGTCCGAGGTCGATTCCCCGAAGTATC